>NZ_JAXION010000095.1:0-16795 GCF_049311045.1 Rhodococcus sp. 7Tela_A2
GTCCACATCGTCGATGTGGACGGCCCCGAGGTCTGTATGGGGGGACTGTCCGTGAGGCGTCAGACGGTGACCGGTTCGGGCACCGGTGCGGTGGTCCGGATCCGTCCGGCGGCCCAGACGGCGGCGGTCGCGGCGGTGCACAGCCCGGCGCCGGCGACGTGCAGCACGACCAGCACGGCAGGCACGTCGGTCCAGAACTGCACGAGTCCGATACATGCCTGGGCGGCGACGAGGGCGAGGACGACCTTCAGTCGGGTCTTGACCGCTTCGGGGGCGTGGAGGGCGTACACGGCGAACGCGAGCCCGACGAGCAGCGCGAGATAGCCGACGAGTGCTTCCGCGTGCAGGTGGACCAGCATCGTGATGTCGAGGTCGAGGCGAGGTACCGGGTTGTCGATGCTCTTGTCACCGGCGTGTGGTCCCGCACCGGTCACCATGGTGCCCAGGACGAGGACGCCCGCCAGCGCGACGGCGGACAGAGCGGTGAGCCAGCGCAACGGCTGGGGCAGCACCTGCACGACGATCCCGTCGTCCGGTTCTCCGACCTTGGCGTAGAGGATGACTGCGAGCCAGACCATCAGCATGGAGGCGAGCATGTGGATCGCCACGGTCCACCACACCAGGCCCGCGAGGACGGTGATTCCGCCGAGGATCGCCTGGACCACGGTGCCGGCGGGCATGAGCCACGCCCACGCGATCACTTCCTTGCGACGGCGCGCCCGGGTCACAGCGAGGACGATCGCCGCCGCGACAGCGACGACCACGAACGTGAGCAGTCTGTTTCCGAACTCGACGACCTGGTGCAGGGTGTGGACGTTGCTCGACACCCCGACCGGGACCAGCGATCCCGGGAAGCACTGCGGCCAGGTGGGGCAGCCGAGCCCGGACGCGGTCACGCGGACCACGGAACCGGTCACTGCGATGCCGCCCTGGGTGAGGATCGTCAGGAACGCGATGATCCGCTGCGCCCGGAGAGACGGCAAGGGGAGACGGTCGACAAGGCTCAGGTAGCCGCGATACAACACGGCCCCGATGCTACGGCGTCGTCCACTACAACGTGTAGTTGGGTGCTGCGCCGATCAGGTGAACCGGAACCATCTCACAGCGGCGGTCCCGCCGATCGCCGTCCACACCACCAGAACGGCGATCGACAGCCAGTCCACGCCGCCCGCCACGGCGGTGTCGAGCGCCAGCGTCAGCGCGCCCGACGGCACGAGGCGCACGACATGCAGCAGCGCGTCAGGAACGACATCGTCGAGCAGCACGATGCTGCCGATTCCGAGGAGCACGAACCAGACGATGTTCGCCAGCGCGAGCACGATCTCGGCCCGCAACGTGCCGCCGAGCAACAGTCCGAGGGTCGCGAACATCACCGTTCCGAGTGCGATCACGACGGCGCCGACGAGCAGTCCCACCGCGGTGGGCCGCCATCCGAGCGCGACGCCGATTCCTCCGAGGAGAATTGATTGCAGCACCACTACGATCCCGACAGCACCGCTTTTACCTGCGATGATGCCCCACTTCGGGAGTGCGGTCGCACCGATTCTTTTCAATGCACCGTATCTGCGGTCGAATCCGACGGCGATCGCTTGCCCGGTGAAGGCGGTCGACATGATCGCCACCATCATCACGGCGGGAAGAACGCGGGCGGCACGGTCCTCACCGAGATCGGCGATCGGCAGCAGGGTGAGACCGATCAGCAGCGTGATGGGGATGAACATCGTCAGCAGCAACTGCTCGCCGTTGCGCAGCAGTAGTTTCAGCTCCATCCGCGTCTGCGCCGCGAGCATCCTCGCCGGCGCATTCGGAGTGGGACGGGGCGTGAAGGTCCCCTCGGCGAATCGATTGTTCGCCAGTCGGTCGTGGGTCACGCTCACCCTCTCAGCTCCCGTCCGGTCAGTTCGAGGAACACGTCCTCGAGGCTGCGCTGGTCCACCCGGATCTCGGTGGCCAGCACACCCAGCTTCTCGCACCACTGCGCTGCCGCGGCGACGACGGACGGTTCGACCGCACCTTCGATCAGGTAGCGGCCGGGGAGTGCTTCGCGGACCCGGCAGGTGCCGGTCAGCGCGGATTGCAGCGGTGCCACGTCGAGAGCGGGCGGGGCCGTCACCCACAACTGTCCCTCCGCGCCGGTGCGCATGACTTCTTCCGGGGTTCCCGCCGCCACGACGCTGCCGTGATCGATGATCACGATTTCGTCGGCGAGTTCTTCGGCTTCGTCCATCAGGTGCGTGGTCAGCAGCACGCTCACGCCGTCGCGGCGCAACGCGTCGATCAATTCCCAGACCAGCAGCCGGGCCTGTGCGTCGAGACCGGCTGTGGGCTCGTCGAGGAACACCAGTTCGGGTCGGCCGACCAGGGCGCACGCCAGCGCGAGACGCTGCTGCTGGCCTCCGGACAACCGCCGGTACGGGGTACGCCGCGCTTCCTCCAGGCCGAGACGATGGAGCAACCAGTCCGGATCGAGGGGATCTGCCGAGTAGGCGGCCACGAGGTCGAGCATCTCGCCCGCACGGGACCCGGGGTAGGCGCCGCCGCCTTGCAGCATCACGCCGATCCGTGGCCGCAGCGCGTCGGAGTCGGCGACCGGATCGAGTCCGAGCACCCGGACGGAGCCCGCATCGGGCGTCACGAACCCCTCGCACATCTCGACGGTGGTCGTCTTCCCGGCGCCGTTCGGGCCGAGCAGGGCGAGCACCTGGGCGCGTTCGACCGTCAGGTCGAGGCGGTCCACCGCGGTGACGCCCCCATAGGTCTTCACAACGCCGTCCAGGCGCACGGCCGGCACTGCGGCGGAGGGAGAACTCGGGGTCACAGGGTTCCAGCCTAGGCGTCGGCGGTTTCCGGCGGGCGCGCCGGTGCGCGCTCCTCACCCCGCCACGGCAGGATGTTGCGCGTCGCGACGATGAGCAGACCCACCACCGCGATGGTGGCGATGGCGGCCTGCACGATGATGAACGGCTGATACTCGCCACCGTTCGGCATCAGGATCACGCTCACCACCGACGAGAACGCGATCGTGGGAATGCGGAAGATCGGGCGGGTCGCCCACGCGGCCAGGGGAATCACCGCCCAGAGCAGGTACCAGGGCTGCACCACCGGGAACAGGAGCACGATCGCGCCGAGCGAGACGCCGAGCGCGCCGACGGGGTGGATCCGGCCCGTCAGGGTTGCCAGCAGCATCCGCACCGTGATGAACGCGGCGACCACGGCGGCGATAGGGCGCGTGATGGACAACACAGCCGTCGTGTGGTCGCCGAGACCGAGCAGGACCCCGCCGAGCCCCGTGCCCATCCCGAGCAGTGTCGGAATCGACATCCAGCTGCGGACCTCGGTGGCGGTGCCGAGAGTCTGCGTCCATCCCAGGCCCAGGCCACTGCCCCAGCTGACGACGCCGATCACCAGTACGGCGCCGATCCCGAGCATCACCGCCGTGGTCACAACTGCGCGGACGCCGCCGCCTCGCCTCCGCGCGAGGGCCATGCCCACGAAACCGAGTGCGAGTAGTGAAGGCAACTTGATCATGGCGGAGAGCGCGATGAGCGCGGTACCCGCGGCGATCCAGGCCGTCGCGCGGTTGCGGTACGCGCGGCCGTCCGGGGTGTCGACGTAGACGCCGCGCAGCGCCAGTTCCACGCCGGTGAGCATGAGGCCGAGCATCAGTGCCTCGTTGTGGACGCCGGCAACCAGGTGGAAGAGCAGGAGCGGGTTCGCGGCGCCGAGCCACAGTGCGCTCACGGACGCGACCCCGCAGCGTCGCGCCAGCCGAGGCAGCGCCCACACGATCAATGCGACCCCGACCAGCGCGAAGAGCCGGTGTACGAAGATTCCGGCGACGATGTTCTCGCCGGTGAGCGCCGCGATCTTCTCGCCGAGCCACAGGAATGCCGGGCCGTAGGGCGCCGAAGTGTCGCGCCAGATGTTGGGCACCGTCCGCGTCAGCACATGGTCGACTCCGAGCGCGCCGGCGGGACCGATGGCATACGGATCCAGTCCGCGCGCCGCGATCTCGCTCTGCGCGAGATAGGAATACACGTCTTTGCTGAACATCGGCGGTGCGACGACGAGCGGCACGATCCACAGCAACAGGGTCCGGTCGAGCTGGGAGCGCGTCAGCCTGCGGGGTTGTCCGTCCGGGTCGCGGCGGCCGATGGCGAATCGGCCCAGCAGAAGCCAGGCGAGCACCACGAGCACGATGCCCGTCATCGTCACCGTCAGTGCCGCACTGGGCATCCGTGCGGCCAGGCCGAGTCCGCGGACTCCCTGCACCGGATTCTGCAGGACGGGTTGCGCCCCGGCGCCGAGCGCACCGATCGCCATCAGTACGGCGCCGGTCGCACCGAACAGCCTGATCCGGTGCAGCTGCGTGGTCTCGACCGGATCGAGCCCACGACCCTCGGTCTCGTCGCCGTGCAGCACGACGGAGACGTCGGCCCGGGGACTCGGACGGTCGAGTCCGAGTGCGCGTCGCGTCAGGTCGAGGATGCGCGGCCCGATGCCGGGTCGCCCCGCCGCGACCGGGTTCTCGCTCGGACTGAGGGGTGGGTTCGACGGCACCCGAGCAGCGTAACGGGCGGCGTCCGCGGCACCGGACGGCTCCGGGATCGAAGGGTGAGGAAGGGCACCCTTGGTGGAACAGTTTCCTGAATTCCGTCACACTGGTGTTGTGAAATCATCGACCGCACTCGACGTGCAAGCAGAACGCACAGGTCACGCGCCTGTCGCGCGCGCTGCTGCGACCGGTCGCGATGCACACGAAGGTCAGACCCGCGCCGCGGTGGTGAAGCTTCTCGTCGAACACGGACCCATCACCGCACCCGAAATCGGGGAGCGACTCGGACTCAGCGCGGCAGGCGTGCGTCGCCACCTCGACGCCCTGATCGAATCGGGTGAAGCCGAGGCCGCCGCACCGTCACGCCGGCAGGGCCGCGGCAGGGGCAGACCCGCGCGACGCTTCCAGCTCACGGCCGTCGGGCGGGGGCGGCGGGGGCCCCCCCACGCCGCTCTTGGCCCAGCCGCCCGGCGCCCCCGGGGGGGGGTCGGGGGCGAAGCCGCAATCGAGGACTTCGCGCGACGGCGCGTCCAGTCGATCCTCAGCGGGATCGACCCCGCCGGTCAGGACGTGGAAGAAACCGCCGAAGAGATCGCCGGAGCCTTCTCCGCATCGGGATTCGCGGCGTCCACCCGCCGGGTCGGCCCGGGCGTACAGATCTGCCAGCACCATTGCCCCGTGTCCCACGTGGCCGAGCAGTTCCCGGAACTGTGCGAAGCGGAAGAGGAGGCGTTCGTGGAGATCCTCGGAACCCACGTGCAGCGGCTCGCGACCATCGCCAACGGCGACGCGTTCTGCACCACTCACGTGCCGGTCCTCCCGGCCAAGGAGCCGCCGAGCTCTTGACGCCTGCAGGAACCACCCCCGACTTCGTGAACTACCCGATGACAGTCGGCGCGCAGCCCACGCCGACCACACCACAGACTCCGGAAGGAGCTCGCATGACCGTCACCTCGGACCAGACGTCCACCGGCGCACCGCTGACGCAAGAAGAGACGATCGATTCTCTCGGTCACTACCAGTTCGGCTGGTCGGACCCCGACGCCGCAGGCGCTGCAGCGCAACGAGGCCTGTCCGAGCACGTCGTGCGGGACATCTCGGCCAAGAAGAGCGAGCCCGAGTGGATGCTCGACATTCGCCTCAAGGCACTGCGCACCTTCGACAAGAAGCCGATGCCGGGCTGGGGGTCGGATCTCGACGGGATCGACTTCGACAACATCAAGTACTTCGTGCGCTCGACCGAGAAGCAGGCCGCGAGCTGGGACGAGTTGCCCGCGGACATCAAGAACACCTACGACAAGCTGGGCATCCCCGAGGCCGAGAAGCAGCGGCTGATCTCCGGTGTCGCAGCCCAGTACGAGTCCGAGGTCGTCTATCACCAGATCCGTGAGGACCTCGAACAGCAGGGCGTCATCTTCCTCGACACCGACTCCGGTCTGCGCGAGCACCCCGAGCTGTTCCGCGAGTACTTCGGCACGGTGATCCCGGCCGGTGACAACAAGTTCTCGGCGCTCAACACCGCGGTGTGGTCGGGCGGCTCGTTCATCTACGTTCCGCCGGGTGTGCACGTCGACATCCCGCTCCAGGCGTACTTCCGGATCAACACCGAGAACATGGGTCAGTTCGAGCGGACCCTGATCATCGTCGACGAGGGTGCCTCCGTGCACTACGTCGAGGGCTGCACCGCGCCGATCTACAAGTCCGACTCGCTGCACTCCGCCGTGGTCGAGATCATCGTCAAGAAGGGCGGCCACTGCCGCTACACGACGATCCAGAACTGGTCGAACAACGTCTACAACCTGGTGACCAAGCGCACCAAGGTCGAGGCCGGCGGCTCGATGGAATGGATCGACGGCAACATCGGTTCCAAGGTGACGATGAAGTACCCGGCAGTGTGGATGATGGGCGAGCACGCCCGCGGTGAGGTGCTCTCCGTGGCGTTCGCCGGTGAGGGCCAGCACCAGGACACGGGCGCGAAGATGCTGCACCTGGCTCCGCACACGTCGTCGACCATCGTGTCGAAGTCGGTGGCCCGCGGTGGCGGACGCGCGTCGTACCGCGGTCTCGTGCAGGTCAACAAGGGCGCCTACGGGTCCAAGTCGACCGTCAAGTGCGACGCACTGCTCGTCGACCAGATCAGCCGCTCGGACACCTACCCGTACGTGGACATCCGCGAGGACGACGTGACCATGGGTCACGAGGCCACCGTGTCCAAGGTGAGCGACGACCAGCTGTTCTACCTCATGAGCCGCGGCCTCAACGAGGACGAGGCGATGGCGATGGTGGTTCGCGGATTCGTCGAGCCCATCGCGAAGGAGCTGCCGATGGAGTACGCCCTCGAGCTCAACCGACTGATCGAACTGCAGATGGAAGGGGCAGTCGGCTAAATGACTGCGGAAGCGAAGAACATTCCCACCACCGGTGCGCCGACAGGCGCCACCGGTGTCCAGGACGCGGTGCGCGGCGAGAACCGCGCCCCGTCCGGCAAGCCGGCAACCAACAAGGGTGAGGTGTTCACGTCGTTCGACGTGAACGCTTTCGAAGTTCCCTCCGGACGCGACGAGATCTGGCGCTTCACGCCGCTGCGCCGCCTGCGCGGACTGCACGACGGCAGTGCCGTCGCCGACGGCACCGCCACCGTCGAGGTCGCTCCCGTCGACGGCGTCCGGATCGAGACCGTGGGCCGCGACGACGCACGACTCGGCCAGGGCGGTGTCCCGTTCGACCGCGTCGCCGCACAGGCGTACTCATCGTTCGAGTCCGCGACCGTCGTCACCGTCGGCCGCGAAACCGAGATCGCCGATCCCGTCGTCGTCACGGTCACCGGACCGGGCGAGGGCAAGGTCGCCTACGGGCACCTGCAGGTCCGCCTCGAGGCGTTCGCCCGGGCCACCGTGGTCGTGGACCAGCGGGGGAGCGGCACGTACGCCGAGAACGTCGAGTTCATCGTCGGCGACAGCGCGCAGCTCAAGGTCGTCGCGGTGCAGGACTGGGCCGACGACGCCGTCCATGTCGCCGCGCATCACGCACGGCTGGGCCGCGACGCCGTGCTCCGTCACTTCACCGTCGCGCTCGGCGGTGATCTGGTCCGCGTGTCCGCGACCACCAAGTACGACGGGCCCGGCGGCGACGCCGAGTTGCTCGGACTCTACTTCGCGGATGCCGGACAGCACCTCGAACAGCGTCTGCTCGTCGACCACTCGCAGCCCAACTGCAAGTCGAACGTGGTCTACAAGGGCGCTCTGCAGGGCGATCCCGGTTCGGGAAAGCCGGACGCGCACACCGTGTGGATCGGCGACGTGCTCATCCGTGCCGCGGCCGAAGGCACCGACACGTTCGAGCTCAACCGCAATCTCGTGCTCACCGACGGTGCCCGCGCAGATTCGGTGCCCAACCTCGAGATCGAGACAGGCGAGATCGTCGGTGCCGGCCACGCTTCCGCGACCGGCCGTTTCGACGACGAGCAGCTGTTCTACCTGCGGTCGCGCGGTATCCCGGAAGATCAGGCGCGCCGCCTCGTCGTGCGCGGCTTCTTCCACGAGCTGCTCGAGCGGATCACGGTGCCCGAGATTCGCGAGCGTCTCGAGGCCGCCATCGAAGCAGAGCTCGAGGCAGTCGGCGTCTGACCGGCTCCGCACGACCCGTAACCCCGATACTTCTTCTTTAAGGAACCACTGATCGATGTCCACACCTGAGAACGTCCTCGAGATCAAGGACCTGCACGTTCGCGTCGCCCAGACCGATGCGAACGCCGAGCCCATCGACATCCTCAAGGGCGTCGACCTCACCGTCCGCTCCGGCGAGACGCACGCCATCATGGGGCCCAACGGCTCCGGCAAGTCCACCCTGTCGTACGCGATCGCCGGGCACCCCAAGTACGAGGTGACCTCCGGCAGCATCACCCTCAACGGTGAAGACGTGCTGGCGATGACCGTCGACGAGCGTGCCCGCGCCGGACTGTTCCTCGCGATGCAGTACCCCGTCGAGGTCCCCGGCGTCTCGATGTCGAACTTCCTGCGCACCGCCGTGACGGCGGCCCGGGGCGAGGCTCCCAAGCTCCGTCACTGGATCAAGGAAGTGAAGGGAGCGATGACCGAACTCGACATCGACCCCGCTTTCGGTGAGCGCAGCGTCAACGAAGGTTTCTCCGGCGGCGAGAAGAAGCGCCACGAGATTCTTCAGCTCGGACTCATCAAGCCGCGCATCGCGATCCTCGACGAGACCGACTCCGGGCTCGACGTGGACGCCCTGCGTGTGGTGTCCGAAGGCGTGAACCGCTACCAGGAACGTGAGCACGGCGGCGTTCTGCTGATCACCCACTACACCCGGATCCTGCGGTACATCAAGCCGCAGTTCGTCCATGTGTTCGTCGGTGGCCGCATCGTCCAGTCCGGTGGCCCCGAACTCGCCGACGAACTCGAGACCAACGGCTACGAGCGCTTCACCCACGCTGCAGCCGCAGACACACAGGGAGCGTGATCGGATGACGGTGCCGGTGCGGACGCTCGACGTCGCCCGGATCAGGGCCGACTTCCCGATCCTCGGGCGGACGGTGCGCGACGACAAGCCACTGGTCTACCTCGACTCGGGTGCGACGTCGCAGCGGCCCGTCCAGGTCCTCGACGCCGAACGTGAGTTCCTCACGACCTGCAACGCCGCGGTCCACCGAGGCGCGCACGCGTTGTCGGAGGAAGCGACGGACGCCTACGAAGGTGCCCGCGCCGTCATCGCCGGCTTCGTCGGTGTCGACGCCGACGAGGTGGTGTTCACCAAGAACGCCACCGAGGCGCTCAACCTGGTGGCGTACGCCTTCGCCGACGATCGTTTCCCGCATGCGCTCGGCCCCGGTGACGAGATCGTGGTCACCGAGCTCGAGCATCATGCGAACCTCGTGCCCTGGCAGGAACTCGCGCGGCGTACCGGCGCGACGTTGCGCTGGTACGGCGTCACGGACGAGGGCCGGATCGACCTCGACTCGCTCGAGCTCACCGACGCCGTCAAGGTGGTGGCGTTCTCGCACCAGTCCAACGTCACCGGCGCCGTCGCACCCGTCGAGGAGATCGTCCGGCGGGCACGGACGGTCGGAGCGCTCGTCGTGCTCGACGCCTGCCAGTCGGTGCCGCACGCGGCGGTGGACTTCCGGGAACTCGGCGTCGACTTCGCCGCGTTCTCCGGGCACAAGATGCTCGGCCCGTCCGGGATCGGCGTGCTGTACGGCCGCCGCGACCTGCTCGCCGACGTTCCGCCGTTCATCACCGGTGGCTCGATGATCGAGACGGTCACCATGGACGCCACCACGTTCGCGGCACCCCCGCAGCGATTCGAGGCCGGCTCGCCCATGTCGTCGCAGGCCGTCGGGCTCGGTGCCGCAGTGCGGTACCTGCAGGACATCGGCATGGACGCGGTGGCAGCCCACGAGCACGAGTTGACCGCCGCGGCGCTCACCGAACTCGGTGACATCGCCGGCGTGCGCATCATCGGGCCCACCACCGCCGAGCAGCGTGGCGGCGCAGTGTCGTTCGTCGTCGACGGCATCCACGCCCACGATCTCGGGCAGATCCTCGACGACGAGGGCGTGGAGATCCGGGTGGGTCACCACTGCGCGTGGCCGTTGCACCGCCGCTTCGGGGTCGCGGCGACCGCTCGCGCGTCGTTCGCGGTGTACAACACGCTCGACGAGGTTCGGGCGCTCGGCGCAGCCGTGCGGCGCGCCCAGGAATTCTTCGGGGAGCGTGGCTGATGCGGATGGAGCAGATGTACCAGGAGGTCATCCTGGACCATTACAAGCGCCCGCACCACCGCGGGTTGCGAGAGCCGTACGGCGCAGAGGTGCACCACGTCAATCCGACGTGCGGCGACGAGGTGACACTGCGCGTGCATCTCGACGGCGGTGCTGTGGCCGACGTGTCGTACGACGGTCAGGGCTGTTCCATCAGCCAGGCCGCCACCTCGGTTCTCACCGATCAGGTGATCGGGATGCCCGTCGCCGACGCACTCGCGACGGTCGACAGCTTCGTCGAGATGGTGGGTAGCCGAGGCACCGTCGAAGGTGACGAGGACGTGCTCGGTGACGGCATAGCCTTCGCCGGTGTGTCGAAGTACCCGGCACGCGTCAAGTGCGCACTGCTGGGCTGGATGGCTTTCAAGGACGCCGTCGCGCAGATCGTGGACCGGAGCAGCGACGCTGCCGGCCTCGGGACCGGCGACGCCGACACCGTTTCGAGCGGAGGACAGAACCGATGACAGAACCCGCCCCCGGCACCTCGAACCCCGAGAGCGCCACAACACCCGCATCCGACGACACCAGCGGAGACACCACGACGCTGGTCGCCGACACGGTGCCACCGCTGGATCCGGTCCGGCTCGACGAGCTCGAAGAGGCGATGCGCGATGTCGTCGACCCGGAACTCGGCATCAACGTGGTCGACCTCGGGCTGGTGTACGGCATCTCCGAGTCCGAAGACGCCGTCACGGTCGACATGACTCTCACCTCCGCCGCATGCCCGCTCACCGATGTGATCGAGGACCAGGCACGCAATGCGCTCGTGCGCAGCGGCCTGTGCCCCGACCTCCGCATCAACTGGGTGTGGATGCCGCCGTGGGGCCCCGACAAGATCACCGATGACGGTCGCGAGCAGCTGCGCGCGCTCGGCTTCACCGTGTGACAGTTGCGGATCTTCGTGACCGACACGGATATCCGAGCAGACGAGGACGGCGGTAGCGTCCCGCCCGGACCGGGCGGGGCCGTCGAGCCCGGACCGGGCGCCGAGGTAGCCGCCGATCCCGTCGTCGCGCTCGAGCACGAGATGATCGCGGTGGTACGGCGTTTCCGAAGGCTGATCGCCGAGCGGGCCCGCGCGGTGCACCCGAAGCTGGACCCGGTCTGCTACCCGATGTTGCTGATGCTGCGTCGTGCCGACGCGGTCGCGATGTCGGATCTGCTCGCAGAGTTGGCGATCGAGAAATCGACGCTCACCCGCCGCATCGACAGCGCTGCACGCCTCGGGCTGGTCGAACGCATCCCCGACCCGGACGACGCGCGTGCCCGCCTGGTGGCACTCGACCCGGACTGCCGACGCAAACTCGACGAGATCCTGGGCGACGAGACCGAACTGTGGCGTCAGCGGCTGTCGGGGTGGGAGGCCGCGGACATTCGCGAACTCACCGTCCTGCTGCACCGCCTCGGGGAGTCCATGGACTGAACCGGGCGGCCGTCGCAGGACCCGCCGGCGTCACGCGCCTTTGCGTTCGCTGCTCTTCTTCGCCGGGGACTTCTTGGCGGCAGTCTT
Organism: Rhodococcus sp. 7Tela_A2; assembly: GCF_049311045.1. Classification (NCBI taxonomy): domain Bacteria; kingdom Bacillati; phylum Actinomycetota; class Actinomycetes; order Mycobacteriales; family Nocardiaceae; genus Rhodococcus; species Rhodococcus sp. 7Tela_A2. The sequence goes on from NZ_JAXION010000095.1 coordinate 11,845, forward strand.
CTTCGCCGGGGTTTTCTTTGCGGTCGTCTTCTTCGCCGCAGACCCGTCGCTCGACGAGTCCTTGCCGCCGGCGTTCTTGGCCGGTGTTTTCTTGGCTGCTGTCTTCTTCGCGGTGGTCTTCTTCGCAGAGGACGACCCGGACGACTTTTCCTCCGACGCCCTGCCGGACGTGCGACCGGACCCCGTGCCCGCGGCCTCGACGCTGCGCTGGAGCGCGGCAACAAGATCGAGCACTTCGGCATCTTCACCGCCGGAGTCCGGCTCGGCGACCTGGAACACTTTCTCGCCGCCACGCGCGAGGGCGTCGTCGATCAGGGCCCGCAGTTCGACCTGGTATTCGTCGGTGAACTCGGTGGGATCGAAATCGCCCGACATCGACTCGACGAGTGTCTCCGCCATCGCCAGTTCTCGCGGCTTCGGTTTCTCGACCCCGTCGAGCGACGGGAACTCGGCGGCGCGGACCTCGTCCGGCCACAGGAGCGTCTGCAACACCAGCAGTCCGTCCCGGTTGCGCAGCGCGGCGAGTCGGGTGCGTTGCCGCAGGGTGAAATGCACCAGCGCGATCCGGTCGCTCTGGTCGAGGGTCGCGGCCAGCAGGGCATACGCCTTCGGCGACGTGGAATCCGGTTCGAGATAGTACGACTTCTCGAAGAGCATCGGGTCGATCTGCTCGGACGGCACGAATTCCAGCACCGGGATCTCGTGTTTCTCCGCTGCGGGCAGCTTCTCGAAGTCCTCGTCGGTCAGGACGACCCGCTCACCGTTGTCGGAGTCGTACGCCTTGTCGATCTCCTGGAACGGGACTACTTCCCCGCATTCGGAACACACACGCTGGTACTTGATGCGTCCGCCGTCCTTGGCGTGCACCTGGTGGAACTTGATGTCGTGGGACTCGGTTGCCGAATACACTTTGACCGGCACGTTGACGAGGCCGAACGCGATGGCACCTTTCCAAATCGACCGCATCTCTCCATCATGATCGACGATCCGGACATGCGCTGAAAAGAAGCCGAAATCGGTCCGGGTGTCGCAGAGACGTGCGTCACCACGCCGAGCGCAGAACAGCGCCGCGCAGGGGTCCCGGCAGACGTCGGAAGAGCGTCCACATCGTGCCGGCGACGGCCGTGAGATCGGCGCGGCCGGAGAGGTAGGCCCGCTGTTGCTCGGTGGGCAGACCGAAGAACTCGTCGAAGAAGGCTGCGGCGGACTGCGCGTCGAGCCGGAGCAGCACACGTAACCCCAGGCCACGCAGCGCGGCGACACCACGGGCGGACGCCGGCCACAGCACCTGCCGCGGATCGGACCCGGCGAGCACGGAGGCGACGAGGGCGTCCGCCGTGGAGAGGGCCGTCGCGACGGCATAGCCGGTCGCGGGGTGCATGAGTCCGCCCCGCGCGCCGAATCCGACCACCCCGGGCTCGCTACGGATGCCTTCCACAGCGAACCGCACCTTCTCGGTCCGTTCCGGGTCCCCGGTCGCGATGCCCCGCGCCGCCAGCCGGACGTCGAGTCGTCGCTGCAACTCCGGGAGCGTCAGAGGCGGCCGCCCCACCAGGCAGGTTTCCTCGAGGAGGGTGAGCCCGCCGCCCAGCGGCATCGCGTACAGGAACGACGGGACATCGGAGGAGTCGGTGCCGTTGTCGCGCCGCCAATCCATGAACCAGGCCTGCTGCCCTTCCAGGGCGGATGCGGCGGTGGCGTCGTCGAGCACCCGCCCGAAGGCGGTTTGCGCGGCGCGATCCGGGCCCGCGGGCACCCCCCGCGCGTCGATCACGTACCGGGCGCGAATCCGGTCGCCGGTGCTCAGGACCGCGCTGTGCGCGTCGATCGTGTCCACCCGCCCGCGCACCACGGACACCTCCTCGAGATCGAGGCAGTCCTGGAGCCGGGCTGTGTCGAGGATCCGGTACGGCCGGGTCAACTCGTGGAGCGTCGAGGCCCATACCGCAGGGGTGGCGACCTCCGCCGCGGTGACGCGCTCCGGCAGCCACGACGGGAGTTCGTCCCGCCACGCCCCGTATGTCGCCGTCCACCGCCGCGACGGTTGGGGATCCACGGCGATCACGTCGAGACCGGCGCGGGCGGCGCGGGCGGCGACTGCCCGCCCCGCGGGACCGAGTCCGGCGACCAGCACGTCGGTGGGGGAGGAGACAGGCACGACCACAGAGTAGGCGGGCGCCGGCGCAGTCTGCCGAAGCGCGCCCGGACGCGGCATCCGCAGCGGCGCTTGCGCGTGCGTAGTAGTGCATCTCACGGCTGGGAACGCGGACGAACAGGGTAAACTGGGTAGTTCGTGTGCCCCGCCTCGCGGTTCATGGCACCCACCCCGTCGTCGTCTAGGAGTTCTTGCCTGTGATCACCGCTACCGATCTCGAAGTCCGCGCAGGTGTGCGGACCCTGCTCTCCGCGCCCGGGTCGGCGCTGCGGGTGCAGGCCGGCGATCGGATCGGTCTGGTGGGGCGCAACGGCGCGGGCAAGACCACCACGCTGCGGATCCTCGCGGGCGAAGGCGAGCCGTATGCCGGCACCGTGATCCGATCCGGGGAAGTGGGTTACCTCCCGCAGGACCCCAAGGAGGGCAACCTCGACGTCCTCGCGAAGGACCGGGTGCTGTCCGCTCGAGGACTCGACGAACTGTTGCGGGGCATGGAGAAGCAACAGGCACTGATGGCGGAATCGGTCGACGAGAAGATCCGCGACCGTGCCGTCCGGAAGTACGGATCTCTCGAGGAACGCTTCTCGACGCTCGGCGGATACGTGGCCGAGTCGGAGGCGGCCCGCATCTGCAACAGCCTCGGATTGCCCGACCGCGTCCTCGGCCAGGCCCTGCACACGCTCTCCGGTGGCCAGCGCCGCCGCGTGGAACTCGCGCGCATCCTGTTCGCGGCGTCCGACGGCTCGGGCGGCAAGTCGAACACGACCCTGCTGCTGGACGAGCCGACGAACCACCTCGACGCCGACTCCATCACCTGGTTGCGAGGCTTCCTGCAGAGCCACGACGGCGGCCTGATCGTGATCAGCCACGACGTGGATCTGCTCGCCGATGTCGTCAACAAAGTCTGGTTCCTCGACGCGGTGCGCGGCGAAGCCGACATCTACAACATGGACTGGAAGAAGTACCTCGACGCCCGCGCTACCGATGAACAGCGTCGGCGCCGGGAGCGCGCCAACGCGGAGAAGAAGGCGTCGGCCCTGCACAAGCAGGCTGCCAAGCTCGGAGCGAAGGCCACCAAGGCCACCGCCGCGCAGAACATGGCCAAGCGCGCCGACAAGCTTCTCAACGATCTCGACGACGTGCGGGTCGCGGACAAGGTCGCGAAGATCCGGTTCCCCACGCCTGCCGCGTGCGGCAAGACCCCGCTCATGGCGAAGAACCTGACCAAGGTCTATGGGTCGCTCGAGATCTTCACGGGTGTCGACCTCGCCATCGACCGGGGCACCCGCGTGGTGATCCTCGGTCTCAACGGCGCCGGTAAGACCACGCTTCTGCGTCTGCTCGCCGGGACGGAGAAGCCCGATCTCGGCGAACTCGTGCCGGGTCACGGGCTCAAGGTGGGTTACTTCGCTCAGGAGCACGACACGATCGACGACTCGGCGTCGGTGTGGGAGAACATCCGCCACGCCGCGCCCGACGCGGGTGAACAGGATCTGCGCGGTCTGCTCGGTGCGTTCATGTTCACCGGGCCGCAACTCGATCAGCCGGCCGGCACGCTGTCCGGCGGCGAGAAGACCCGGCTTGCGCTTGCGGGTCTGGTGTCGTCGGCAGCGAACGTGCTGCTCCTCGACGAGCCGACCAACAACCTCGACCCCGTCTCCCGTGAGCAGGTGCTCGACGCGCTCCGCAGCTACGAGGGGGCGGTCGTGCTCGTGACACACGATCCCGGCGCGGCCGAGGCTCTCAACCCGGAACGGGTCATCATGCTGCCGGACGGCACCGAGGATCACTGGTCCCAGGACTACCTGGAGCTCATCCAGCTCGCATGATCCGATCCGATCCGCTTCGGTGATCGTTTCGGTCCTTTAGCCTTGAACCAGGACCTTTGTCGAGGTGCCGGGAGGAACCGATGGTGCGAAATCCCGATCGTGGCCAGACGACGTTCGCGAAGGGAACCCGGATCACCGGGGATTCGCGGGACCGATTGCAAGCGGAACTCAAACGCCGCTACGAGGCAGGTGCAAGCATTCGCACCCTCGCCCACGAAACCGGACGTTCCTACGGTTTCGTCCACAACGTGCTGGTGGAGTCGGACGTCCAGCTTCGCGGGCGAGGTGGGCCGAATCGCCGCAGGGCAACAGCCGACAAGAGCGCGTGACGGACGTCGCCGGGATCAGTCCCGGCGCCGCACCGATTCTTCGACGAGGTCGAGGACTGCGCACAGTTCCTTTTCGGCATGCCCGGAGGCGAGGCGGGCGATGAGCCCGTCGAGCACCAGGTCCAGGTAGCCCACCAGAACCTCGGTGGGCACGTCGTCGCGCAGGCGACCGGCTTCGCGCTGCCGTTCCAGACGCCCGACGGTCGCAGCGGTCAGTTCCGCGGAGTGCTGGGTCCACTCCTTGGCGAACTCCGGATCGGTCCGCAGGCGCCGCGTGATCTCGAGCCGGGTACCGAGCCAGTCGAACTGGTCGGGCGAGGACAGCATGTCGCGCATGACCTGCACCAGGCCTTCGTTGGCGGCCACGTCGGCCATCCGCTTGGCGTCCTCCTGCGCAAGCGCGAGGAACAACCCGTCCTTGTCTTTGAAATGGTGGAAGATTGCGCCGCGGGAGAGACCCGTGGCCTCCTCGAGGCGGCGCACGGTGGCGCCGTCGTAGCCGTATTCGGCGAAGCAACGCCGGGCGCCGTCGAGGATCTGACTTCGGCGCGCGGCGAGGTGGTGCTCACTGACCTTGGGCACCGCGACCGTCCTTTCCCGATGTGGACGGCGGGCCCGAGACGAGACGTCCCGGGCCC
>NZ_JAXION010000096.1:0-16697 GCF_049311045.1 Rhodococcus sp. 7Tela_A2
CTGCCGGGGTGGGTGCGGGGGAAATGGGGTGAGACGTCACGATCGGTACCCGCGGTCGCGGCTCGGTTCGGCGGCGGCTGGGTGTTCGGCGACTCGGCTCTCGACTCTCCGGACGCGATCGACGTCACCGACACGGTCGACGACCCCGCTGCGGTTGCCTCGCCGCGAACGGACGGCCACGAGCCAGGACCCGTGCTGACCGGACTCGTGCGCTATGCCGCCGCGGCCGTGGGTGCCCCATCGATGGTCGCGACAACCGTCGTGGTGCACCCGACGTGGTGGAACGAGCGTCGCCGCCGCCTACTGGACACGGCCGCGCGTCAGGTCGCGCACAACGTGCTGCTGGTTCCGGTTTCCGTTGCGGCATGTCGTGCCGCGCACCAAGGCGATGCCGAGCGGTACGTCGTGCTCGAGTTCGCCGAGCGAGGCGTCACCGCTGTATCGGTCACGCCGGGGTCGCGCGATGACGGTCCGGCGGTCGACCGGGTCGCCCGGAATCCGGAGATCCTGGTCGACGACCTCGTGGCGGCGGATGCAGGAGACACCGTGTCTGCGGAAGGGGCGGTCAGGTCGCTGATCGCAGCGGTGAACGACGGCCGGGAAGACTTCTGTGTCCTGGTCGTGACCGGTGCACCGGGCGAACCGGCGGGAGGGCCGGCGTGCGAGCAGATAGCGAACCGGATCGCCGGCACCGTCCCGACCGTGCCGGTGGCTGCCGCGGAGATGGTGGCGGCAGTGTCCGGCCGCCGCGTCCAGGGCACCGCCCCCGCCGAGACCGCCCCCGCCGAGACCGCCTCGACGGTGCCGTGGCTACACGAGGTACGGACACCGGGAACTCCTGCCACCCGCAACGGGCGAACCGCCAAAGTGATCCTCGCGGTGGTGAGCGTCGGTCTGCTCGCCGCGGTATCCCTGTGGGTCGGCGCCCCCGCGCCCTCCGGATCCGTGGCGGGTGCCGGGACGACCGGCGACGGCGCCGGTGCCACCGACAGCCCGGCCTCGGCCGCAGACCCGGATCTCTCACAGCCCGGCACGGGTCGGCCGGCTCGCTTCGAGATCGGGCCGGTGCGCCTCGACCTGCCCGGTTCCTGGCGCCTGCGAACGCCGGAATCGGCGGACTCGGGGCGTGCGGAACTCGTCCCGGCGTCGGGCACCGACCGGAGAATCGTGATCGTGCACAGCGTCCTGGCCGACGGCATGGACGAGCATGCCGTGGCCGCGGTGCTCGGGACACGGGCGGAGGAACGCGGCCGGGTGATTCGAAATATGGACGCCGACACCACATTCGCGGACCGGAGTGTGATCGCCTACACCGAAGTGCCCGACGACTTCTCCGAGGTTCGGTGGTCGGTCGTGGTCTTCCCGGGGTTGCAGGTCGCGGTGGGTTGCCAGTTCCTCGACGGTGAGTGGGCAGGGATCCGGCGCGAGTGCGAGCAGGCGGTGCACACCCTCCGGACCGGGTGAAGACACGCTGGAAAACGAATTCCGGATCCGAGGGAACCGCTCGGCCGGTTGCGGCGTCCAACCTTGTGTAGGCGCAATCCGGCTCAGACCAACTGGGGGGCTGAGACAGCCGGTGCGCGGAACGATCGAAGGAGCACTCGTGACCGAACCGTCGGCCGGAGCAGGGTCCGGCCACTCGAATGGCTTGAGCACAGATGTCGCAACCATGGAGGTGGTCGCGGGGCAACTTCAGGATTCTCGCAACGAACTCGTGGGGATTCTCCGAGTGCTCGGCGACGTCGTGCAGTCCGCACCGTCCGTGTGGCGAGGTGTGTCCGCCACGCGCTTCGCCGGAATCATGGAGCGCTGGAATGTCAACAATACCAACCTGACCGCCGCGCTCGACGAACTCGCGGAAGCGGTGCGGACCAGCGGCCGGTCCTACGACGCGACCGAACAGGAGAACGCACGGGCGCTCGGTGCCGTCGACCCCGGTGCCGGTTCCCTTCTCCGCGGTTCGTTCTGATCCCCGGTCCCGAATCCAGCTGAAGGAGAACGAACAGTGACAGTCGACGGTGGATCCGAGATCTTCCAGAATTTCGCGGGCGTCGCAGATCTGCACGCGCGTCTCGTCTCGGGCGAGAAGGCGATCAGGGACACGCTCGACCGGATCGAATCGCAGGTAGCGCCGCTGGTGGCCACGTGGAGCGGTGAGGCGCAGGCCGACTACGTCGCGACCCAGCAGCGGTGGAACCGGGCCGAAGCGGGCCTGATCCAGGTGCTGCAGGACATCGGCCGCATCGTGTCGAGCGGCAACGACGACATGCTGGCAACCGAACGGAGGAACCAGGCACGCTTCCCGGGGTGATACCCGGTGCGTCCGGTGGGTGCAGGGGGAGAACCCACGGCACTGCGTCCCGGTGGTGGAGAGGCCGCCGGGACGTTGTGCTGTCCGGGTGCGTTTTGACCTACCGGGCGCTGCGCCGGTAAAGTGGTTCCTCGGCGTGTCGTCCGTCGTCGTTGCCTTGTGCGCGGCGAACATCTCATCCCGGGTCTCAACTGGCCGCCGGGTGTGACCATCGGCGGCATGCGGGCCAGCAGCGAAAACGATAGACGAGGAAATTCTGTGTCTACGTACACACCGAAGGCCAGCGAGCTGACCCACGAGTGGCACGTCATCGACGCCACCGACGTGGTCCTCGGCCGCCTCGCGGTGCAGGCGGCGAACCTGCTCCGTGGCAAGCACAAGCCCACCTTTGCTCCGCACATGGACGGCGGTGATTTCGTCGTCATCATCAACGCCGACAAGGTCGCCATCTCCGGCAACAAGCGGACCGACAAGTTCCTGTACCACCACTCCGGTTACCCGGGTGGCCTGCGGGGTCGTTCGGTCGGCGAGGTTCTCGACAAGAACCCCGATCGTCTCGTGGAGAAGGCCGTCACCGGCATGCTCCCGAAGAACAAGCTCGGCCGCGCCATCGCCAAGAAGCTGAAGGTCTACGCGGGCCCGAACCATCCCCACGCCGCGCAGCAGCCGGTGCCGTTCGAGATCAAGCAGGTGGCACAGTGACGACGCCCGAGGAACAGAACGAGAACGTGACGAACGTCGAAGAGTTCGCCGACAACGTCGAGGTCGCTGCAGACGAGTACGTGGCCGAAGAGGCTGTTGCGGAGCCCGTGGCTCCGATCGTGCTCGACCGTCCGATCCAGACCGTCGGTCGCCGTAAGGAGGCCGTGGTCCGCGTGCGTCTGGTGCCCGGCTCCGGCAACTTCGTCCTCAACGGTCGCACCATTGAGGATTACTTCCCGAACAAGGTGCACCAGCAGCTCGTGAAGTCGCCGCTGGTGACCGTCGAGCGCCCCGAGGGCTTCGACATCCACGCTCGCCTGCATGGTGGCGGCCCGTCCGGCCAGGCCGGCGCGCTGCGTCTCGCCATCGCACGTGCACTCATCGAGGTCACTCCCGAGGATCGCCCCGCGCTCAAGCGCGCCGGCTTCCTCACGCGTGACCCGCGTGCCGTCGAGCGTAAGAAGTACGGCCTGAAGAAGGCCCGTAAGGCATCTCAGTACTCCAAGCGCTGATGTGTCGCCGACGCTGACCTGGTCAGCCTCGGCACTTGTTCGACCACGAGAGCAGGCGTCGGTAGAGATTCGCTACCGGCGCCTGCTTTCGTGCATTCTGTCTTCCGTCAGATTCCGGGGCCGGGTACGCCGTGCCGCGGAACAGGGGAGCATTGCGCGGTAGTGACCGCAGTGAATGGTGAGGGGCGTGTCTATGGGTCGGTTGTTCGGCACCGACGGAGTTCGAGGCTTGGCAAATGCCGAGCTGACGGTGGAGTTGGCATTGCGTCTGGCCGGTGGTGCTGCCGCGGTGCTGGCGCCGGTGGATTCCGGGCGACGGCCGGTGGCCGTCGTCGGCCGGGACCCACGCGCGAGCGGTGAGATGCTCGAGGCCGCCGTCACCGCTGGGCTCACCGCAGCCGGCGTCGATGTGCTGTCGGTGGGCGTGCAGCCCACTCCCGCAGTCGCGTACCTCACCGCCGCGTACGGCGCCGACCTCGGAGTGATGATCTCCGCGTCGCACAATCCCATGCCGGACAACGGCATCAAGATCTTCGCGGCGGGTGGGCACAAGCTCGAGGACTCGGTCGAAGACCGGATCGAAGCGGTACTCCAGGGCGAGAACGGATCACCGGCACGCCCCACCGGAGCAGGGATCGGACGCGTCCGGGTCGCCGAAGACGCCGTGGACCGTTATCTCGCGCACCTCGCGTCGACGATGCATCATCCCCTCACGGGTCTGACGGTTGTCGTCGACTGTGCGCACGGTGCGGCCTCACGCGTCGGCCCCGAAGCCTACGAGGCCGCCGGCGCGACTGTGATCGCAATCGGTGCGGAGCCCGACGGGCTCAACATCAATCTCGATTGCGGCTCGACACATCTCGAAGGCTTGCAGAAAGCCGTGTTGGAACACGGCGCGGATCTGGGTCTCGCTCACGACGGGGATGCCGACCGTTGCCTCGCGGTGGACGCGTCCGGTGCCGTCGTCGACGGCGACGCCATCATGGCGATCCTGGCGCTGAGCATGCACGAGTCGGGTGAACTGCGCGACGGCACGCTGGTCACGACGGTGATGAGCAACCTCGGCCTCCACCTCGCGATGAAGGACGCCGGAATTGCCGTCCGGACCGTCGGGGTCGGGGACCGCTACGTGCTCGAGGAACTGCGCCGCGGGGGATTCAGCCTCGGTGGCGAACAGTCCGGGCACATCGTTCTCCCCGCTCACGGCACGACCGGCGACGGCGTGCTGACGGGACTGCGGCTCATGGAACGGATCGCCGCGACCGGACGCTCGCTCACCGAACTGGCGTCGGTGATGACCATCCTCCCGCAGGTGCTCGTCAACGTCCGGGTGAGCGACAAGGCGGCGGTGTCGAACGATCCCGCTGTCGCGAGCGCCGTCGCCGAAGTGGAGCGTGAACTCGGCGAGACCGGACGCGTGCTGCTGCGGCCCTCCGGGACAGAGCAACTCGTCCGCGTCATGGTCGAGGCCGCCGACGACAGCCATGCCCGCGCTCTCGCCGACCGGCTGGCCGGAGTCGTGGCGGGCGTCTGACGCCAGGACAGCCCCTCATCCGGTCCCCGCTGGGACCGTATCGGCACCACGCCCCCTCCCGACCCCTCCACGATGAGGGAACCGGAGGGGGCGTCGCTGCGTCCAACCCTGCGAACGCAGTGCGGGGGAGGGGCGGGACATGGCAGCACCACGGGATCGTGTGCGATTCGACGAGCAGGGCGTCACGTCGATAGCGGGTCGATTGGCGAGATCCGCGGACGACACCGATCACGAATGCCGTCATGTGCTGGGAAACCTCGAGTTCGGTCCACGCACAGCCGGCGAGCACTACCGCAATTGTGGCGCCGTCGTCGAAGACGGATACCGGCGAGTGCGCCGGGCCTGTGACGAGTGGGTGGCGACGGTGAACGCACACGTGGATGCGCTGCGCACCGCAGCCGACCATTACACCGAGCGCGATGCGGCGACAGCGGACGATCTGGCCCGTGTGCCGGGCCCGGATACCCTCCGGGGCGATCCCGGCCGCTGGTCACGATGACGCCGGCACCCGACCCGGCCCGCATCCTCGAGACGGGCGCCGGCGGTCTGACGTTCTTCGCCGACTACCTCCCCTGTGCGCATCAGCTGGGCATCGCGTCTTCCGTCACGGCCGAGTCGCTGCGGGAGAGGTACGACGAACAGCGCGGCCTCGATCTCGCCACGCTCGTCGCCGACGCCTCGGATCTTGCTCGGCTCGCCTGTCTGCTCGGCGGGCATGTCGAGGATCAGAGCGGTCACGTGCGTGGCCTGCCGCGAGTCTGGCAGGGACGTGCCGCCGACACCGCCCGGTCGCGCCTGGACGCCGTCGTCGGCCAGGGGTGGGCACTGCAGAGCGGGGTGGACGCGCTCTCGCGTGCTCTCGCCACCGCTGCGTCAGACATCGCTGCGATCGTCGGCGACAAGGCGCGCGTCGTCGGCGCGCTCGAGGGACGCCTCGTCGGCGGACGTACTGCCGACGAAGTCCGGGTGATTGTTGCCGGCGCGTCGGGCGGGTCCGGCGGTCCCACTCCGGATCAGGTGGCGGGCTGGTTTCCTCCCGTCGATCGCGTGTCAGGCGACCCGGCTGCCACGGCGGAGTCGTGCTCGCGATGGCTACGCGAGACGTTCACCCCGGAGTTCGGCGCTGCGATCGACGGTGTGCTGCGAGTCTGTGACGATACCGATCGAACGATCAGATCTGTATTCGACTCTCTGGCAGCATCATTCGCCAGTATCGAAGACCTCGGTGGGGTGGGAGCCGCGTTCGGCGGGTCGGTGCCGGGCAGTATCCGATCGGGCTTCGCTCCGAACGTGCCGCCGTCGGGGGATGACGGGAGCGACCCGGTACGAGCAGGAGTAGATCTCGTCGTCGCGGCAGCGGGTCTCGCCGGTGCCGTACTCGACCTGGCCGGATCGGGAGTGCGGGCCGCGACCGCGATGCTCGACGCCGCCACGGATGCCGCGATGTCGCCCGGCGCCACACCCCCCGCCGCGCCTCCCGATGCGGAGCCGTCCGTGCCAGGCTCAGCAACGCCGACGACCCGATCCGACGGGGAAACAGAGCCGTCCGGCAGATCCGAGGAACCGTCGGCGTCGAACCTGGTGCCGCTGGAACCAGTGGTGAACGCGTCCCCCGATCAATTGCCGACCGAGCACCCGAGCGGGGTCGCCACACCTGTGGGCAATTCGCCACCGGAGCCGGTGGGTGACGAGATCCACCCATCCGGAACGCCCGCAAGTGGCATCCCACCGGTGGCCGTTCCGCGCGGGTCCGGCCGCCGCGACACCTCGACATCTCCCCCTGCGCCGGCCGTTGCCGAGACGGATCGGGCGAGCCGGCAACCCGGTGACTCCCACGGTGGGGTGGTACTTGCCGAAGCCGGGCCGCTCTGACACCCGGGGAAAGGCGCAGTCGCCGTGGGCGATCGCGCGTCGAGCAGGATCAGCGTCCGAGAAGAAGATTGATCTGGCTGCCGAGTTCGCGGTCGATGGAGTTGGGGTCGGTGAGCGCGATGGAGCCCGGAATCTCGGCGGTCGGGTCGGAGAAGGCCGCGTAGGTCTTGTCCCCGTTCAGCCGGTGGAGCAGGAAACCGGTGAGCAGCGAGCGGGTGTGCTGCTGTGTGCGTCGCTCGTTCCCACCGATGCCGAGAGCGGCGAGCATGCGACGGCCCTCGGCGAGACCGTTGTCGTCGGACTTCTCCACGACGCGCAGTTGCACGTCGCCGCCCCACGATGCGGCCACCGCTGCCGCGTCGCTGGTCATCGACCCGACGCTCTTCTCGCCGACGAGGACCAGACCGGGAGCGGTGACCTGCGCCGCGGCGTCCGACGCACGCGGTGAGGTCGGTGCCGGGTAGAGCGATGCGACCGCAGCCACCTCGCGGCGCGCGGCAGCCAGCACTGCGGCGCCCGCACCGAACCCGTGGCCGACGAACGCGAGACGGTCCGGATGGACGCTGATGCGTCCCGTGCCGAGTCGCACGCCGAGGCAGATGTCGAGTGTGGTGTGCAGGTCGGTGGCGAGCCCCACAGCCGACGGGACCGGGCCGCGTTCGGTGCTGGGAGCCCCGACGACGATGCCCCACGACGCGAGATGCTCGAACAGTGCTGTGTACTTGCCTACATTCGTGAGCCAGCCGTGCCCGAACGCCACTGCCGGAAGGTTGAACCCTTCGGCGGGGGTATAGACCACGCCGGGTTGTCCCGCGAGCGCCAGGTCGCCGCGCAGCACCGAGTGCGGACCGCGCTTGGACAGTTCCTTAGCCAGGGATTTCGGGTTCGCCGCCACGGCGTGAACGTTAGCGGATACGCCGCGGAGGCGGGTCCGGTGTGCCCGTGACGTGCGTGTCGCGCGAAGTCGGTGCGCGTCGTGCCCGGGTAGCTGCCCGCGGGCGGCCGAGTTCCCGATGAGTTGCGGTCGTCCAGCCCGCGACCAGTACCCTGCTAACCATGTGCGGAATCGTGGGGTATGTCGGGCACCGTCGTGCTCTCGACGTCGTAGTCGAAGCGCTGCGGCGGATGGAGTACCGGGGTTACGACTCGGCCGGAATCGCCATTCTCGACGGTCGAGGCGGATTGGCAGTGGAGAGAAAGGCCGGGCGTCTGGCCAACCTCGAGGCCGAACTCGCCGAGATCGGGGAGGACCACTTCGCAGGCACCGCCGGAATGGGCCACACCCGATGGGCGACACACGGCCGCCCCACCGACCGCAACGCGCACCCGCACCGGGACGTGACCGGCAAGGTCGCCGTCGTGCACAACGGCATCATCGAGAACTTCGCACCGCTGCGCGAAGAACTCGAGAAGGACGGCGTGGAGCTGGCCAGCGACACCGACACCGAGGTCACCGTGCACCTCGTGGCCCGTGCCTACGCCGAAGGCCCGACCGCCGGGGACTTCGTGGAAAGTGTGCGCAGCGTGCTGCGCCGCCTCGAAGGTGCGTTCACACTCGTCTTCACCCATGCCGACCATCCCGGCACGATCGTCGCCGCTCGACGCTCGACACCGCTGGTCGTCGGCGTCGGGGACGGCGAGATGTTCGTCGCCTCCGATGTAGCCGCGTTCATCGAGTTCACCCGCGACGCCGTCGAACTGGGCCAGGACCAGGTCGTCGTCATCACCGCGGACTCGTACGAGGTCACCGACTTCGACGGCAACACCGGTGTACGCACCCAGCCGTTCACCATCGACTGGGATCTCGCCGCCGCCGAGAAGGGCGGCCACGACTACTTCATGCTCAAGGAGATCGAGGAACAGCCCGGCGCGGTGGCCGACACCCTGCGCGGGCACTTCGTCGACAACCGCATCGTGCTCGACGAGCAGCGGCTCTCCGATCAGGAACTGCGCGACATCGACAAGGTGTTCGTCGTCGCGTGCGGCAGTTCCTACCATTCCGGTCTCGTCGCGAAGTATGCGATCGAGCACTGGACCCGCCTGCCCGTCGAGGTGGAACTGGCTTCCGAGTTCCGGTACCGCGACCCGGTGCTGGACCGTTCGACGCTGGTGGTCGCCATTTCGCAGTCCGGGGAGACCGCCGACACCCTCGAAGCGGTGCGGCACGCCAAGGACCAGAAGGCTCGTGTGCTCGCGGTGTGCAACACCAACGGTGCGCAGATCCCGCGTGAGGCGGACGCGGTGTTGTACACCCGTACCGGTCCGGAGATCGGGGTGGCGTCGACGAAGGCGTTCCTGGCGCAGATGGCCGCGAACTACCTGGTCGGCTTGGCTTTGGCGCAGGCCCGGGGCACGAAGTATCCCGACGAGGTGGCACGCGAGTACGAGGATCTGGCGGCGATGCCGGAGAAGATCGCACAGGTGCTCGAGGGTATGGATTCGGTCCGGCAACTCGCGCGGGACCTGTCGGCCTCGCCGGCGGTGCTGTTCCTGGGCCGGCACGTCGGGTATCCGGTGGCGCTCGAAGGCGCTCTCAAACTCAAGGAACTGGCGTACATGCACGCCGAGGGGTTCGCGGCCGGTGAACTCAAGCACGGTCCGATCGCGCTGATCGAGGACGGTCTGCCCGTGATCGTGGTGATGCCGTCGCCGAAGGGCCGCGCGGTGCTGCACAGCAAGTTGCTCAGCAACATCCGGGAGATCCAGGCGCGTGGCGCGGTGACCGTGGTGATCGCGGAGGAGGGCGACGAGACCGTGCGCCCGTTCGCCGACCATCTCGTCGAGATCCCGTCGGCGCCGTCGTTGCTGCAGCCGTTGTTGTCGACGGTGCCGTTGCAGGTGTTCGCGGCCGAGGTCGCGCAGGCACGCGGGTACGACGTCGACAAGCCCCGTAACCTCGCGAAATCCGTCACGGTCGAATAACCCGGACCACGCCGCCGGGCGGCACGAGGCTCCCAGGAGGGGCGATGCGCAGCTACTACCCGTGCGAGGCGGTGCGAGCCGCGGAGGCGCCGCTGCTGGCCTCGCTGCCGGAGGGCACGCTGATGCGCCGGGCGGCGCTCGGTCTGGCGACCGTCGCCGCGGTGGAACTGCGTGCCGTCACCGGGGGAGTCGCCGGGAGACGGGTTGTTCTGCTCGTCGGGTCCGGCGACAACGGCGGGGACGCCCTGTGGGCCGGGTCGTTCCTCCGTCGGCGTGGCTGCGCGGTGACCGCACTGCTCCTCGATCCGGACCGTGCGCACCCCGCCGGTCTCGCCGCACTGAAGGCCGCCGGGGGTCGTGCCGTGCCGGCCCGGCCCGAACATCTCGGTGACCCCGACCTGGTGCTCGACGGCATCGTCGGAATCTCCGGTCGCGGCCCACTGCGTCCCGCCGCCGCCGACATCGTCGACGCGATCACCGCCCCGATCGTCGCGGTGGACACGCCGAGCGGCGTCGACCCCGACACCGGCGCCGTGGACGGCCCGGCGGTGAGCGCAACCGTGACCGTCGCGTTCGGGGCCCTCAAACCGGTCCACGCACTCGCGTCACCCCGGTGCGGCCGGGTCGAACTCGTCGACATCGGACTCGAACTCCCCGAATCCCGCCTGATCGCTGCCGAGGCCGCCGAGGTGGGAGCCATCTGGCCGGTACCGGGCCCGGACGACGACAAGTACAGCCAGGGCGTAGTCGGTGTCTCCGCGGGCAGCGCGAAGTACCCCGGGGCAGCGGTCCTGTGTGCGGTGGCCGCCGTCGCCGCGACCTCCGGCATGGTCCGCTACGCCGGTTCCGCGTCGGCCGAAGTTCTTGCCCATCGCCCCGAAGTGGTGGCCGCACCCTCGGCCGCGGAGGCCGGTCGCGTGCAGGCCTGGGTCGTGGGCCCGGGCGGCGGCACGGGCACCGAGGCCGCCGAGACCCTCCGGGCAATTCTGGCCACCGATCTGCCGGTCCTGGTCGACGCCGATGGGCTGACCGTGCTCGCGCGCAACCCGGACCTGGTTCGGGGACGTGCCGCCCCGACCCTGCTCACTCCTCACGCGGGTGAGTTCGCACGGCTCACCGGGGCACGACCCGAACCGGACCGGGTCGCAGCGGTACGCACACTCGCCGCGGAGTGGGGCGTCCATGTCCTGCTCAAGGGGCACGTGACACTGATCGCACGGCCCGACGGCCGGGTGTTCGTCAACGACGCCGGAGGGTCCTGGGCCTCGACGGCGGGCGCCGGTGACGTGCTGTCCGGAACGATCGGCGCGCTGCTGTCGTCGGGGATGCCCGTCGATCTCGCCGCTGCCGCCGGTGCTCGGGCACATGCGTTGGCCGCCAACCTCGCTGCTTCCGGCGGCACGCCCGGGGTAGGCCTGCAAGCAGCGTCGGCGGCGCCGGTGTCGGCGAGTGCGATCCTCGCCTCGCTGCACGACGCCGTGCGGTTGCTCCGTACCTATATGCCCGAATCGTGACCGGACGCGCCGGACCACGGCGTCCGTACAAAAACGGGCAGTGGCAGGATCGAGAGACGTGACCACGACCCAGCACACCCTGCCTTCAGCCCGAAACGCCCGCCCTCAAGCCGAGGCGGTCATCGATCTGGACGCGGTCGCCGAGAACGTTCGGCGGCTCCGGGAGTTCGCCGGGGACGCTGCCGTCATGGCGGTGGTCAAGGCCGACGCCTACAACCACGGAGCCGTGCCCGTCGCGAAGGCTGCGCTCGCCGCCGGCGCCCGTGAACTCGGGGTCACCACACTCGGTGAAGCCATCGAACTGCGTGCCGCCGGAATCGAGGCGCCGGTGCTGTCCTGGCTCCACGCCTCCGACGCGGACTTCGCACCCGCCATCGTGGCGAACGTCGAACTCGGCGTCTCCTCGCCCCGCCACCTCGAGTCGATCGTCGCAGCGGCGCATTCCACCGGGACGACGGCGTCGATCGCGGTGAAGGTCGACACCGGACTCAACCGCAACGGCGTCGCCCCCGACGAGTGGGACGTGTTCGTCGACGATCTTGCGCGCGCCCAGGCCGAGGGGTCGGTGCGGCTGCGTGGTGTGTTCTCCCACCTCGCGCACGGGGACGAACCCGAGCACCGCGTCAACGACGAGCAGCGCGACCGTCTGAAGGAGGCGGTCGCAGATCTGCGACGCCGGTCGTTGTCTCCGGAGGTAGTGCACCTGGCGAACTCCGCTGCCACGCTCACCCGCCCTGACCTGCGATTCGATATGGTTCGGCCCGGAATTGCGATGTACGGTCTGACACCCATTCCGGAACGCGGTGACTTCGGGTTCCGTCCGGTGATGACAGTACGGACGAAGGTGATTCTGGTGAAGAATGTTCGAGCAGGGACGGGCGTGTCGTACGGGCACAGCTGGATCGCTCCCACCGACACGACGGTGGCACTTCTGCCGATGGGATACGCCGACGGCATCCGCCGCAATCTCAGCGGGCGGATCGAGGTGCAGCTCGGCGGCCGGCGGCGGCCGCAGATCGGCCGGATCTGCATGGACCAGGTCGTCGTCGACCTCGGCCCGGACGGTGCCGGAGTAAACGAAGGTGACGAGGCGTTCTTCTTCGGTGACGGTCGTCACGGTGAGCCCGGAGCACAGGATTGGGCCGAGAAGCTCGACACGATCAACTACGAGATCGTCACGGGCATCGGCGGGCGCACCGTGCGAACCTACGTCGGGGGCGAAGGGAGCGTGACGCCATGACGGTCTTGGGCCGAATGGGCATGCTCGGGTCCAGCCTGATCACACTCGCCTCCTCGGCCGGCCTCTACGCGGTACGTACCGCGGGAATGCCCGCCCACGAACTCTACGAGGACGAAGATTTCGACGCGATCCTGCGGCTGCCGAAACGGGTGATCCACACCGAAGACGACGTCTCGCTCGTCGTCCGGGAGGCCGGATCGCCGTTCGCGCCGCTCACCGTGGTTTTTGTGCACGGCTACTGCCTGCGCATGCAGTCGTGGCACTTGCAGTACCGGCACATCGCCGAGCGCTGGGGCCGCGACGTGCGGATGGTCTTCGTCGACCAGCGGGGGCACGGTGAGTCGGGTGCCTCGGGGTCGAAGACGTGCACCATCGCCCAACTGGGCCGCGACCTCGGACGTGTCATCGACGCCACAGCCCCGGCCGGGCCGGTGGTCGTGGTGGGACATTCGATGGGTGGGATGACCACCATCGCGCTGGCGGCGCAGCGCCCCGAACTGTTCGGGCCGCGGGTCGTGGCAGTGGGATTGCTCGCCACCACCGCAGCCGGGCTCAGCAAGAGCGGGATCGGGCGCAACCTCGACAACCCGGTCATCGACGCCTTTCGGTACGCCGCACGCACGGCGCCGGGTTTCGTGCAGCAGGCGCGAGGCATGGCGCGGGCGATCGTGTCACCGATCCTGCGGGCCGCGTCGTACGGCACCGTGGTCAGCCCGCGTCTGGTCCGGTTCTCCGACCGGATGCTCGACGAGACGCCCGTCCTCACCATCGTGAACTTCCTGCGCACACTCGAGCTGCACGACGAGTCCGCAGCGCTGCCGGTGCTCGGCACCGTGCCGGTTCTGGTGCTGTCGGGGGACGCCGACATGGTGATTCCCTATGCGAGTTCCGAGGATCTCGCCGAGGCGCTGCCCGACGTCGAACTCAAGCGGGTGCGCGGTGCAGGCCACCTCGTGCAGCTCGAATTCCCCGAAGTTGTCAACCGGGCGGTGGACCGCCTGATCCAGCGCGGTTTCGCGCACGACGTATCGACCAGGCGGTCCGCAATTGTCTGACGACCAGACCCGGGACACCGGGTCACGAAGCATCGAACTCGAGACCGTCGAGGACACGGAAGCGTTCGGCAGGCGGCTCGCTGCCGACCTGCACGCCGGGGATCTCGTGGTCCTCGACGGCCCTCTCGGCGCGGGGAAGACCGCGCTCACCCGCGGAATCGCCGCCGGTCTCGGGGTTCAGGGACGCGTGACGTCGCCGACCTTCGTGATCGCCCGCGAACACCGCCCCGGCAGCGCCGACGGCCGGCCGCCGGTCGGCCTGGTGCACGTCGACGCGTACCGGCTCGGCAACGGTCCAGGGGCACTCGACGAACTCGATGCGCTCGACCTGGACACCGATCTGGCGGATGCGGTGGTGGTCGTGGAATGGGGCGAGGGACTCGTCGAGAAGCTCACCGACCGGCATCTGCGTGTGCGTCTGCGCAGGGATCCCGACAGCGACGTCCGCCGGGCGGAGTGGGGCTGGGTGGGCTGACGGACTCGAACGGCGGGTACGCTGGTACATCGTGCTCGTGCTCGCCGTCGATACCGCAACCCCCGCCGTGACCTCCGGACTCGTCCGTCTCGGCGGCGGCGCC
Source organism: Rhodococcus sp. 7Tela_A2 (assembly GCF_049311045.1). Taxonomy (NCBI): domain Bacteria; kingdom Bacillati; phylum Actinomycetota; class Actinomycetes; order Mycobacteriales; family Nocardiaceae; genus Rhodococcus; species Rhodococcus sp. 7Tela_A2. Next base: position 14,241 of record NZ_JAXION010000096.1, read on the forward strand.
CGTCCCGAGACCCTGGCGTCGCGCGTCACGGACAACCCTCGCGCGCACGCGGAGGTACTCACTCCCCAGATTCTCGAATGCCTCGCCGACGCGGGACACACACCGGCAGAACTCGACGCGATCGTCGTCGGCGTCGGGCCCGGCCCGTTCACCGGGCTGCGCGTCGGCATGGTGACAGCCGCCGCGTTCGGCGACGCCCTGGGCATTCCCGTGTACGGAGTGTGCACACTCGACGCGATCGCCGCCGATGTCCGTCGTCTCGACGGTGACGTCGACGGCGGAGACCTGCTCGTCGTCACCGACGCCCGTCGCCGGGAGATCTATTGGGCGCGGTACAAGCAGGATCAGCGTGTCGAGGGCCCCGAAGTTCGTAAACCGGCCGAGGTCACCGCGGAGCCGTCGGTGCGAGTCGCCGGTTCGGCGCCGCACGCCGCGCTGTTCGACGTGCCCACGGTGGACGTGCAGACACCGTCCCCGGCCGGTCTGGTGGCAGTGGCCGCGGAGGCGATCGGCTCCGGCGCGACCCCCGATCCGCTGGTGCCGATGTATCTGCGCCGTCCCGACGCGGTGGAGACTGCGGACCGGCGAGCATGACTCGCACGACGATCGACGCATTGCGGCCCGAGGACGCCGACCGTTGTGCGGAACTCGAAACGATCTTGTTTCCCGGTGACGGTCCGTGGAGTGCGGCCGCGTTCCGGTCCGCACTGGCGTCGCCGAACAATCATTACGTCGCCGCTCGGGACGCCGACGGACGGGTCCTGGGGTATGCCGGACTCGCTCGCCTGGGTCCGGCCGTCTTCCCCGAATCCGAAGTCCACACCATCGGCGTGGATCCCGCTGCGCGCCGGCAGGGCATCGGCGGCGCACTGCTCGCGAACCTGCTCGCGGCCGCCGATCGGTGGGGCGGCCCGGTGTTCCTCGAAGTGCGTACCGACAACGACGCCGCGATCGCCCTGTACCGGCGTGAGGGCTTCGAGATCGTCGGAACCCGAAAGAACTACTACCAGCCGAGCGGCGCCGACGCGTACACCATGAAGCGTCCGGATCCGCGAGAGGAGCGACAACCGTGACCACGGTGAGCGCACTGCCGAAGAATCCCATCGTGATGGGTATCGAGAGTTCGTGCGACGAGACCGGTGTCGGAATCGTGCGGTGGACCGGTGACGGCACCCTCGAACTTCTCGCCGACGAAGTCGCCTCGAGCGTGGACGAGCATGCCCGGTTCGGGGGAGTGGTTCCGGAGATCGCGTCCAGGGCGCATCTCGAAGCGATGGTGCCGACGATGCGACGTGCGCTCGCCGCGGCCGGGATCGACAGGCCCGACGCGGTGTGCGTCACCATCGGACCTGGTCTCGCCGGTGCGCTGCTCGTCGGAGTGGCCGCCGCCAAGGCATACGCGGCAGCGTGGGACGTGCCCTTCTACGCGATCAACCATCTCGGTGGCCACGTCGCGGTGGACACCCTCGAGCACGGACCGATGCCGCCGTGCATTGCTCTGCTCGTCTCGGGCGGGCACACGCACCTGCTCCATGTCGAGGACATCGGCAAGCCCATCGTGGAACTCGGCACGACTGTAGACGACGCAGCAGGTGAAGCGTTCGACAAGGTGGCCCGGTTGCTCGGTCTCGGTTATCCCGGCGGACCCGAAGTGGATCGGCTCGCCAGAGAAGGCGATCGCACGGCGGTGGTGTTCCCCCGCGGGATGACCGGGTCACGCGACTCCCGCCACGACTTCTCGTTCTCCGGGCTGAAGACGGCCGTCGCGCGCTTCGTCGAGGCGAAACAGCGTGCGGGTGAACCTGTTCCGGTCGCCGACGTCGCCGCGGGTTTCCAGGAGGCGGTGGCCGATGTGCTCACCATGAAGGCCGTCCGGGCCGCGAAGGATCTCGGTGTCGACACCCTCGTGCTCGGTGGCGGGGCGACAGCGAACAGCCGGCTGCGGGAACTGGCCGAAGAGCGTTGCGCGGCAGCCGGTATGACGCTGCGGGTGCCCCGGCCGAAACTCTGCACGGACAACGGTGTGATGATCGCAGCGCTCGGCGCGCACTTGATCGCCGGCGGCGCGGCACCGTCCTCGCTGGGTGCGGCCACCGATCCCGGCCTGCCGGTGTCCGTGTCGCAGGTCTCCGCCTGACCGTCCCCGCGCGGCGTCAGCCGCCGGTGTCGGCGTTCTCCGGAGGGATGACGACGGTGCCGGTCTCGCCCGAGAGCGGCGTCCCGGGCGCGACGGCCGGTGCGCCCTCTGTCGTCGTAGGCGCCGGCGACGGAGCGATCCCCGGGTTGGACGGTTCCGTACCCGGTTGATCGCTCGGTTCCGGTGACACCGGAATCGGACTCGTGGTGTCCGGAAGTGTGGTGTCGTCGGGCCCCGGTGTGGTCGACGGGTCCGGTGTGGTGCTCGACGGCGGCGCAGTGGTGGTGTCGCGATCGGGGAAGGTCTCGTCGGGCGAGACC
>NZ_JAXION010000097.1:0-16561 GCF_049311045.1 Rhodococcus sp. 7Tela_A2
GCCCGGACTCGTGAGAGTCCGGGCCGGTGGTGGTAGCGGGGACAGGATTTGAACCTGCGACCTCTGGGTTATGAGCCCAGCGAGCTACCGAGCTGCTCCACCCCGCGTTGCCTGACCAACGATACACGACTTTCGGAGACGATTTCACCAGGGTTCCCGCCGCCGGCGATAGTGTGGGACGGACCACAGATTGATGCGGAGAACTCGATGCGGATCGCGCTGTTCGGCACATGTCTCGGCGACACCCTCTTCCCGTCCGCGCTCGAGGCCACCGCTGTCCTGCTCACGAGACTCGGACACGAGGTGGTGTTCCCGCCCGGGCAGACCTGCTGCGGCCAGATGCACATCAACACCGGATACCAGCCGGACGCGCTGCCGCTCGTGGAGAACTTCGCCGAGGAGTTCGGCGACACCGCGATCGACGCGGTCGTGGTGCCGTCCGGATCGTGCACAGGGTCGATCCGTCACCAGCACCACATCGTGGCCGACCGCTATGGAACTCCGGCGCTCCGCGGACGGGTGGAGGTGGTGAAGGCCAAGACGTACGAGTTGTCGGAACTGCTCGTCGACGTGCTGGGGGTGACCGACGTCGGTGCGTCGTTCCCCCACCGTGTCACCTACCACCCGACCTGCCACTCGTTGCGGATGATCAGGGTGGGAGACAAGCCGCTCCGGTTGCTGCGCCGGGTACGCGACATCGACCTCGTCGAACTTCCCGAAGCCGACGTGTGTTGCGGGTTCGGTGGAACGTTCGCGATCAAGAATGCGGAGACGTCCACCGCGATGCTCGGCGACAAGATCAGAAATGTGGCCTCGACGGGTGCCGAGGTCTGCACGGCCGGAGATTCGTCGTGCCTCATGCACATCGGCGGGGGAATGTCACGTCTGCGGATGGGGACACGCACCCTGCATCTCGCCGAGATTCTCGCGTCCGTCCGCGAACCCGCTCCGGTGGTGGGCTCGTGACCGCGGCCTCGCTGGGGATGCCGCCGATCCCGCCGCGCGGCACCGGAAACGTGCGCGGAACCGAAACCTTCCCTGCCGCAGCACGACACGAACTCGCCGACGCGCAACTGCGGCGCAATATCGGTAAAGCGACGCACACGATCCGCGGCAAGCGACTGGCGGTCACCGAAGAATTACCGGACTGGGAAGACCTCCGGGTCGCCGGAGAGGGAATCAAGAACGACGTGCTCGCGCGACTACCCGAGTTGCTCGAGCAGTTCGAAGCAGCCGTCGTCGCACGGGGCGGTGTGGTGCATTGGGCCGCAGATGCCGACGAGGCCAATGCACTGGTGACACAACTGGTTCGGGAAGCGGGGGCGGACGAAGTCATCAAGGTGAAGTCCATGGCCACCCAGGAGATCGGTCTCAACGAACATCTCGAGTCCGAGGGCATCACCGCGCACGAGACCGACCTCGCCGAACTCATCGTCCAACTCGGCCACGACACACCGTCGCACATTCTCGTGCCCGCCATCCATCGCAACCGGTCCGAGATTCGCAGCATCTTCCTCAGCGAGATGGACGGCGTGGATCCCGATCTCGACGCGAACCCGGCACATCTCGCCGAAGCATCCCGGAAATACTTGCGGCACAAGTTCATGACGGTGCCGGTCGCGGTCTCGGGAGCGAACTTCGGCATCGCCGAAACCGGGACACTCGCGGTGGTCGAATCCGAAGGCAACGGACGAATGTGCCTGACATTGCCGCAGACCCTCATCACCGTCATGGGTATCGAGAAGCTTCTGCCCACCTACCGTGATCTCGAGGTGTTCCTCCAATTGCTCCCGCGATCGTCGACGGGGGAACGGATGAACCCGTACACCTCGATGTGGACCGGTGTCACCCCCGGGGACGGACCGCAGACGTTCCACCTGATCCTGCTCGACAACGGACGCACCGCAACCCTTGCGGACACCGTCGGACGAGCGGCGCTGCGCTGCATCCGCTGCTCAGCATGCTTGAACGTGTGCCCGGTGTACGAACGCACCGGCGGTCACGCCTACGGGTCGACGTATCCCGGCCCGATCGGTGCGGTGCTCACCCCGCAACTGGCCGGCATGGACGAACCCCACGACCCCAATGCCACCTTGCCGTTCGCGTCGAGCCTGTGCGGCGCCTGTTTCGACGCCTGCCCGGTCCGAATCGACATTCCGTCCCTGCTGGTCGAATTGCGGCACCAGAAAGCCGAGCACGCGCGGCCGGGTGCCGAAGCCGCGGCCATGAAGGCGGCCTCGTTCGCGATGTCTTCGGCCGTGCGATGGACCGCAGCCCAGAAGGCCGCAAGCATCGCGCGACTGCTCGCGGGACGGAAGGGTCGCATCACGACGCTGCCGTGGCCGCTGAGCGGGTGGACCGACGCCCGCGATATCGCCGCACCTCCGAAACAGACGTTCCGTCAGTGGTGGGACACCGAAGAACGTCGGATCACCCTCGAACGGGCGAGACAATCGGGGGAACAGTCATGAGTTCGAAAGACGTTGTCATGGGGCGTATCCGAGATGCACTGATGCTGTCGGACTCTCCTCCCGCGGAGGTTGTCCGCCGCTACCGGACAGGAAGGACACTGCCCGACGACCAGCGTTACGAGATGTTCGCCGACAGGGTGCGTGACTACAAGGCGACCGTGCATCGTCACACCTCCGCGGAACTTGCGAGTGCGCTCTCCGGGATTCTCACCGAACTCGGAGTGCAGAGCCTCGGGGTGCCGCCCGGACTGGACCGGTCGTGGCTCGCGGAATTCGATGGCCGGATCGTCGTCGACTCTCCGGAAGTGCCCGCTCCCGACCTGGGGCAACTCGACGGTGTGCTCACCGGATCGGCTGTGTCGTGTGCGGAAACGGGCACCATCTTCCTCGACGGAAGCCCGGATCAGGGTAGGCGAGCACTCACGCTGGTGCCCGACCTCCACGTGTGCCTGGTGGGACTGGATACCCTCGAAGTCGGTGTGCCCGAGGCGCTGGCGAGGCTGGTGCCCGAGCGGCCCACCACACTCGTCAGCGGGCCCTCCGCGACCAGCGACATCGAACTCGAACGTGTCGAAGGGGTGCACGGTCCGCGGACACTCGTGGTGGTCGTCGTCGGCTGAGCGGCGGAGGTCAGATCCGGGCGACGAAGTTGTGCGCTTCCCGGGCGGCGTGCCGCCAGGTGTCCAAGGTGCCGGCAAGGTCGTTTCCGTCGAGTGGGAAAGCAACCCACTCCTTCATGGTCCGGCTGCCCATCGTGACGTGGTGGGCGGTTCCGGTGTCGACCGCTTCCAGAGCGCGGGAACGGGGAAGTTTGACGATCAAGCGCTGATCCCCACCGAGAAACGCGAAGATTCTGCCTCCCACGCGCAGGCCCGGGCTGCGGAACATCGTGCCCATCTCGACCGCGGGATCACTGCGATACTCGACTGCGATCTCGTCGAGGAATGCTTGTGCCGGATCAGGATCGGCTTCATAGGACAGATCGGTTTCGTCGGACACGGGCTTCTCCTGGCGATGGAGTCGACGGGACAACCGTCCGACAACCGTACCCCGGGATCCGTGGCGCACGGCGTCGATCGCCGGACATAGTCGAGCAGGTGTGGCGTGTCAGTTCTGCAGTTTCCACGATGCCAGGTCGATGGCGGTCGCGACCGATTCGGTCAGCACCTCCACGCGCTCGGCCGGGCCGGGTGTCGCGAGCACCGCATACCGATCCGCCTCACCCATGGGAATGTGACGCGCGATCGCGAACAACCGCGCGCCCGGATCGTCGGGAAGCTCCGTGGGGGACGGCAGCGGTGGAGCATTGCCGTCGGTCAGGCGGTCGAGGAGATCGTGAAGACGCTCGAGTGCCTCCATCAGCGGCGCCATGTCGACCGGCCCCGAGTCGGTATCGGGCCACGGTTCCACCTCCGCGCGCGGATACGGATCGTCCGGGAGCCAGTGATCGATGCGGATCCGTTCTTCCGCAACGCATTCCAGAACGTGCCGTCCGCCGCCGATTTCGGTGTCGAGGAGGATTCTCGCGACGGTCCCCACGTCGTTGCGCTGATCGCCGCCGCCGACCTCGTGTCCCCGTGCAATGAGCACCACGCCGAAACGCGGGCCGTCCGGCGCGGTCGAGCAGTCGCGTACGAGTTGCTGGTAACGCGGCTCGAAGACGTGGAGCGGTAGGCCGGCTCCGGGGAGTAGTGCGGTACCCAGAGGGAACATGGGGAGAATCGGCATCAGGGCATCCTCAGCATCGGGATCGGTGGTTCGTCGGTGGGGTCGCCGCGTTCGATCTCGGTCAGGAGATGAGTTGCCCACGCGGACAATCCGTCGATGTCGAGGCCGTACGGTGGTGCGTCCTCGTAGTGGCGGATACGCGACCTGCCCTGTTCTAGCAGCGAGGCGGCGCCTCGGGGGTTGCCGCGCAGCAGGTGGGTCAGGCCCACGGCGAGCTGAGCGAGACCCTGCCACAGCGGGCGTTCTTCGGGCGGAGCCTTTTTCCACATGGATTCGAACACTTCGTGGGCGTGGAACGGATGCCCCTGATCGAGCAGTCGCTGCCCTTCGGAAATGGTCTCCTCGGTGTCGAGATCGAGGTCGTCGGGGACGCGCGGGACGCCCTCTTCGCCGGGTGGCAGGGGACGGCCGAGCGCGTCACGGGGACGTGCGTTCTGCGGTCGGCCGTCGGGGGTGCGGTCCCGATCCGTCATGGCCTTCAGGGTAGACGACAGTGGACGTCGGCGGATCGCCGCAAAGGCTGGTCAGTACGGTTGCAGCGGCCGGCGGAACTGTGTTCGCGGTGCGGCGCGTGCGACGTCCAGACGCGACGACAACTCGGTGTGCAGCGCTTCGGTCGTGCCGGGAGCCACGCGCGTGTCGGCACCCTGGACGAACAGATACCGGCCGTCGTCGACGACATCGAACCAGCCCACGTCACCCGCCCCGGTAGGACCTGTGCCGGGGGAGCGGAGAAGAAACCGGATGCTGCCGGTCGCCGTCCTGGGTCGGAGCAGGACGTCGCGAACGGCCGGTGCCGCCCCACCGCCGAGCGGGAGACGCACGGCGGTGTTGACGGGCAGATCCAGGAGCGAGCGTGTCGGCGCGGTGTGCTCCGGTATCCGGCCGGGTGGAACGGTGGGCAGCGATGCGGCGATCGACCCGGGAAGCCGGCCGATCGGCATGGTCGTGACCTCGATGTCTCCGGCGTTCACGTGCTGCCGGGCCAGAACGGCGTCCTCTCCGGCGACGGCACCCGCGACGAACAGCGATTCGCCCGGACGGGACGAGTTCGCATAGATCTCGATCGCGATCTCACCCGCGCGCAGAATGTGGAGCGCGCGTTCGAGGACAGGGTCGCCGAGTTGTTGCCGCCATCGTTCGGCTGCGCGGAGGTCGGCGATATGTTCGTCTTCCCACCGGGCCGCGGAGCGGTACCGCAGGGGGAACGGCAGGTCGTCGTCTCCCGAGGCGGTCCACAGAGACCGAAACCGATCCGGTGTCAGGCGTCGGCTCATGTCGGGTCCGCCCCCAGCACGGGCGGCGCGGTGTCCGGTATCGAGCCGATGAGTTCGCTGCCGTGGTCGTTGGTGACGAGGTAACCGGGGACGCGGCGCTGGTCGTCGTTACCCTGCGCCGAACTCGGCGGCATCATGCCGGGATACATGCCCATCGGGCGTGCGCCACCGTTGCGTGACCCGGCCGCTGCCTGTGGTGCCGAGCGGTCGGTTCCCGCAGGTGCCGCTCCGCCGAGGGCACCGGCGCCGAGCCCCTGACCCCAGGGTGACGAGACACCGCCACCTGCGCCGCCGGCGCCGCCGGAGGCTCCGAGGCCGGCGGGAGATCCGGAGGCCCCGGAACCATACGGCTGACCGGGCAGTGGTGACGGCCCCGAGGTGCCGGCCGGTGTGGTCGTTGCCGGATCGGAGCCGGAAGCTTCGAACGGGCTTGGCTGCGCCGCATTCTCGCGCTTCGCGGAACGGTCTTCCGAATTGTCGTGGGGTCCGTCGGCCGTACGGGACGTCGCGGAATCGAGGTCTTCGCGGCGGTTCGAGCCGAACCCTCCCGCCGTCGGATCCACGCCCGCGGAATCTCGGCCGGACTCGCTCGCGGCGCCCCATTGCCGGCCACCGGCAACCTCTCCGCCGGACGCCGTGGCCGCCACAAACGGCGGCGGGAGCACCGGAACCGCCGCACCCGAATCCCGGTAGTACGGCTTGTACAGCGATTCCATCACATGCACCGACTGCACCCGGACCGCTTCCGCTTGTCGTGCGGCCTCGGCCCCGGCCACCGGATCGAGCGCGGTGAACGCCATCGGAATCCGGGCGGTGGGCGGCGGAACGGACGACTTGACCCGTTCCCCGACATCCGCGGCGATGTGCAACTTCTGGGCGACCGCCTGCGCTGCGTCGCACAGTTGCTGAGCCGATTCGCCGAAACGCCGGGTGGCTTCGGCCGCCGCCGTTGCTGCGTCTCCTTCCCAGTGCCGCGCGATCCGGTCGCGGATCATCACGGTGCCGAGCGAGACCGCAAGGCTGAAACCCTTTCCCAGCTCGGCCCATTCACCGGCCAGTGTGGTCATCGCGATAGGGCTGATGGTCTGGGCGATGCGATAGATCTCGGCATGCTCCATGCTGTGGAAGTTCTCGAAGTCGCGGATGTATTCGGGATCGAATCCCGCGTCGAGTCGCGCGGCGAGTTCGTCGTGCCGGGCCTGTCGCCTGGTGACCGACCCGGGCACACCCGAGCCGAGAAGAGGTTGGAGGAGTTCTTCCAGCGGAGTGTCGTCCGACATGCAGCTACCGCCCTTGTCCGACGAATGTCAGCGCGTACGCGCGCTGTGAACCGGTGACGGCTCCTTCGCCGCCGGAACGCGACGCGACTCGATGTTCCCCCACCACGACCCCCCGATCTGTTGGTGGCGAGATGCTAGCGCACCGCACCCACCAGGCGCAGTGCGAGATCGGCGTACAGGGTGCTGATGGCCTCGGGCTCGCTGTAGCGGCCGGACGGATACCACCGGCAGATGTCGACGCACAGCGACATGAGCGCGAGGGTGACGCCTTCGGCGTCGGGGACGGTGAACTCACCGGACTCGAGCCCCGCGTCGACCACGTCCCTGACGACCTGGGTCGTCTGCCGGCGCAGCCCGGTGATGATGCGGTAGTGGTCGCGGTCGAGGGCGTTCAGTTCGTACTGGATGACTCGCGCGCGCCGGTGATGTTCGGCTTGCCATCCGGCGAACCGGCCGATGACGGAGGAGAGGCGCGTGACGGCGTCGGCGCCGGGGATGTCGGCGTCCCGCGCTACCCGCAGGGCGAGGTCGTGCCCCTCGTAGGAGATGGCATAGAGAAGCTCTTCCTTCGACTTGTAGTGCGGATACATCGCGGCGGGACTCATCTCCAGCCGGGTGGCGATCTGCCGGGTGGTCGTGCCTCCGTAACCGTGTTCCGCGAACGCCTCGATTGCGGCCTCGCGGAGGCGCGCGGCTGCCTTCGAGGTGCTGATGACGCCGGTGCTCGGTGTGGTCACGGTTTACTCCAGTTCTTGCCTGCTCGTGTGGTTGACAGGCTCACCACAACGCTTCATCATAAGCGAGTGCTTAGAAAATAAGCACTCGCTTATTTCACTCTAGGAGCTTTGGATGCGACGCACCCTGTACGGTCCCGATCACGAGGCCTTCCGGGACTCGGCCCGGGAGTTCGTCAATCGGTTCGTACTGCCCCGTGCAGAGGAACTCATCGATCGCCACGAGATTCCCCGCGACATCTGGCTCGAAGCCGGTAAGGCGGGCTTCCTGGGGCTCGAGATCCCGGAGCGCTTCGGTGGCATGGAGGCCGGTGACTACCGCTTCAACGCGATCGTCGCCGAGGAATTCGCGCGTGCCAACATGGCGCTGTCGTCCTCGATGGGTATCCACTCGGACATCACGGTTCCGTACATCGTGCACCTCGGCAACGAGGAGCAGCGCGAACGCTGGCTGCCCCGTTGTGCGACAGGCGAGCTCATCTGTGCCATCGGCATGACCGAGCCCTCCGGCGGCTCCGACCTCGCCAACCTCAAGACCACGGCTGTCCGCGACGGCGACGACTGGATCCTCAACGGCGCCAAGACATTCATCACCAACGGTTACAACTGCGACCTGGTGGTCGTGGCCGCCCGCACCGACCCCACGAAGGGCGCCAAGGGCATTTCGCTGCTCGTCGTCGAGCGCGGTATGGAGGGCTTCGAGAACGGCCGCAAGCTCGACAAGGTGGGACAGCCCGAGGCCGACACCGCCGAACTGTTCTTCAAGGACGTCCGGGTTCCGGGCGCGAATCTCCTCGGCGAAGAAGGCATGGGCTTCATCTCGATGATGAAACTGCTGCCGCAGGAACGCCTCGGCTCCGCCGTCAACAACGTGCACCATGCCAAGCACATTCTCCTGGAGACTCTCGAGTACTCGAAGGAACGCAAGGCATTCGGTCAGGCCATCGGCACCATGCAGTACAACAAGTTCCTGCTCGCCGAACTGGTGACCAAGATCGAGGTCGCCGAAGCGTACGTCGACCAGGCTGTCGAGGCCCACGCCGACGGCAAGCTCACCGCGGTCGACGCGGCGAAGGCCAAGTGGTGGAGTGCGCAGACCCAGTCCGAGGTCCTCGACGCGTGTGTTCAGATCCACGGTGGGTACGGGTACATGAACGAATACCGTGTCGCGCGGGCATGGCGGGACGCCCGTGTGACGAAGATCTGGGCCGGCACCAACGAAATCATGAAGGAACTCATCGGCCGCGATCTCGGCCTGTAGTCCCGGCAGACGATTCCCGACCGACAACTCTCGAAGGAGCTTCCGATGCCCGAAGCAGTGATCGTCTCAGCAGTACGCTCGCCCATCGGGCGCGCGATGAAGGGGTCTCTCAAGACACTCCGGCCCGACGACATGACCACGCAGATGGTCGCCGCGGCACTCGCGAAGATTCCGGACCTGGATCCGGCGGAGATCGACGACCTGATGGTCGGCTGTGGCCAGCCCGCCGGCCAGTCCGGCTTCAACATCGCCCGCGTGGTCGCCGTGCAGCTCGGCTACGACTTCCTTCCCGGCGTGACCGTCAACCGGTACTGCTCGTCGTCGCTGCAGACCACCCGCATGGCGCTTCACGCGATCAAGGCCGGCGAGGGCGACGTGTTCATCTCCGCCGGTGTGGAGTCGGTGTCGAGCTTCGTGACCGGCAACGCCGACGGCCTGCCGAACACCAAGAACCCCTTGTTCGCGGACGCAGAGGCGCGGACCGAAACTCTTGCCCAGGGCGGTACGGCCTGGACGGATCCGCGGTCCGAAGGAACACTGCCCGACGTCTACATCGCGATGGGTCAGACCGCCGAGAACGTCGCGTCCTACACGGGGATTTCCCGCGAAGACCAGGACCGGTGGGGCGTGCGCTCACACAACCGGGCCGAGGAAGCCATCAAGTCGGGGTTCTTCGAGAAGGAAATCACGCCGCTCACACTCCCCGACGGCACGGTCGTCTCGACCGACGACGGCCCGCGCGCCGGCACCACGTACGAGAAGGTCAGCCAGCTCAAGCCGGTGTTCCGTCCGGACGGCACGGTCACCGCGGGCAATGCGTGCCCGCTCAACGATGGTGCGGCGGCGCTGGTGATCATGTCCGACACGAAGGCGAAGGCTCTCGGGTTGACGCCGCTGGCGCGGATCGTCTCGACCGGGGTGTCGGGCTTGTCGCCGGAGATCATGGGTCTGGGCCCGATCGATGCGACTCGCCGGGCGCTGGCCAATGCGGGGATGGGAATCTCGGATATCGATCTGTTCGAGATCAACGAGGCGTTCGCGGTGCAGGTGCTCGGGTCGGCTCGTGAACTCGGGATCGACGAGGACAAGCTCAATATCTCCGGTGGTGCGATCGCGCTGGGGCATCCGTTCGGTATGACGGGTGCGCGGATCACGAACACGCTGCTGAACAATCTGCGTGAGCAGGACAAGCAGTTCGGTGTGGAGACGATGTGTGTCGGTGGTGGTCAGGGTATGGCGATGGTGCTCGAACGCCTGAGCTGATCCCCTGACGCCGACGTCCGGGTGGCTCCTACTACGCACGCCGCAGCAGGAGCCGCCCGGGCGTTCACATTTCCGGACCGTGCGTACCGCGCCAGCCCTTACGGACGATCTTTCCGGTGGAGTTGCGGGGCAACAGATCATGGGTCAGGCGCCACCGCGTGGGTACCTTGAAATAGGCGAGGTGCTCGGCGGCGAACTTGGTCAGGTCCTCCTCGGTCACCGTCGTTCCCGCGACGAGCACGACCACCGCGACGACTTCCTGCCCCCAGTCGGCGTGCGGTGCTCCCGTCACCACGCACTCGCGCACGGCAGGATGCTGGGCAAGCACTCGTTCGACCTCGGAGGGATAGATGTTCTCGCCGTTCTGATGGATCAGATCCGCACGCCGGCCGACCAGCCGGAGCCGGCCTTTCTCGACGACCCCGAAATCGCCGGTCCGAAGCCAGCGGTCCGGCGTGATCGCCTCGGCGGTGGCCTTCTCGTCGTCCCAGTACCCGATCATGACGAAAGGACTGCGGACGCACACCTCGCCGACGTGGCCGTCGGGCAGCCATTCGCCGTATTGATCGCGGATCTCGAGGCTGACGGTGATGATCGGGACGCCGACGGTACCCGGATGCTTCTCGAGTTCCTGTGCGCTGGCCACCGCGATCGATGTGCTGCATTCGGTGATGGAGTAGCTGTCGACCATCGCGTGCCGTCCGAACGGGAGTTGCTCGCGCAGGCGTTGTTTGAACTCCGGTGTGGACGGTTCCGAGGACAGGGTGAACCGTGTCAGCGACGTCAGGTCGTACCGGTCGAGGTCCTCGTCTTCGAGCATGCGTGCCGCCATCGACGGCACGGCCAGCCAGTGCGTCACCTGTTCGCGTTCGATGAATTCCAGGACACGGTGGACGTCGAACCATCCCTGGTTCATGATCACGGTGCTTCCCATCGCCAGCCGCGGCACGATCGTGTTGTGCAGGCTCGTGATGTGGAACATCGACGACGTGAGCAGGTAGCGGGCGTCGGACGGGGCCGAGCGGTCGTACGTTTCGCCTGTCCAGATCGTGTGGATCGCTTCGGTGTAGCGCTGATAATCGACGACGGCCAAGAGGTTGCGCTGAGAGTGCAACGCCCCCTTGGGGTCCCCGCTCGTACCGGAGGTGTACAGCAGGACTGCCGGGTCGTCCTCGTCGATTCGCGGGGGCGGTGGCTGCCGGCCGTCGAACTCGGCGATCAGTGCGGGCAGATCCGTCTCGACCGACAGCACCACCGTGTCGCTCGGGGCGATCTTCGTGACCGCCTCGACACGCGGAGCATCGACGAAGACGATGCGCGGGCGGGAATGGCGGATACCGAACTCCAGTTCCGGTTGCACCCACCATGCGTTGAGCCCGACCGTGATGGCGCCGAGAGCCTGGGTCGCCCAGAACACGGTGACCCACTCGGGTCTGTTGGCCGACAGGATCGCTACCCGGTCGCCCGCACGCACGCCGTATCTCTCGCGCAGCGCGGCGGCGAGGGCATAGGACTCCCTCGCGTTCTCGTCGAAGGTGATGCGGCGGTCGGCCGTGACGAGATACTCGCGATCACCCCAGACGAGCGACTGCGACAGCAGATCCGCCACCGCGCGGTTCCGTTTACGCATGACCGGCATCGAGGTACCGAGGACCTCGTCCATCACGATCTCGAACTCGCCGCCCGGCCCGGTGAGCCGGGAGATGAGTTGATCCAGGAAGGGGAAGGGATCCGACGGAATGCTCATCGTGCACCGCCGAGTCCGGATCGCGTGGCGGTCCGGCTCGGACCGGTCGTCGCCGACGACCGGTGAGTCGCCGGTGATCCTGCACGCTGCACGAATGCCCCTCCTCGTGGATCGGATCGCAAGAATCTCTCACGCCGATGAACGCCCTGTTCGAATGTACCGGTCAGTGGGATGCTCGGTGACCCCCGCTACAGGGGGTGCCTAGCGTGCGATCAGCACGCTCGGAAAGGACACGAAACGATGCCCGCACACGATGCAACCACGACCGACACGCCGACCCCGGCAACCTGGCGCGGTGCCGAACTCGGCACCCGCACGGTCACCTATGACGAGCGCGACGCGATTCTGTATGCGCTCGCTGTGGGGGCTCGCGCCACAGACCTCGACCTCGTCTTCGAGGACCGCCTCCGGGTGCTGCCGACTTTCGCTCTGACCTTGGCGCAGTGGGCGCCGGATGCGTTGGGATCGCTCGGTGCATTCGATACGAAGACCGCACTCCACGGCTCCCAGCAGCTGGACGTTCTCAGCCCGCTTCCGAAGTCCGGCAGCATCGCGATGACGGCTCGGGTCGGGGACGTGTGGGACAAGGGCCGCGCCGCAGTCTTCGAGGTGGTGGTGGAAAGCGAGTACTTCGTCGCCACATGGTCGCTGTTCGCGCCGGGAGCGGGCGGATTCGGCGGGGACCGCGGTCCGTCCGCCCCCGGGCAACCGGAGGGCGAACCCGACTCGACCGCACTCCTCACCACCCACGAGGAACAGGCCGCGCTGTACCGGCTCACCGGCGATCGCCACCACATCCACATAGATCCGGACGCCGCAGCCGGGATCGGACAGCCGCGGCCGATTCTCCACGGACTGTGCACGCTGGCCGCGACGACTCTGCCGCTCGCGCACACGCTCGGAGCACACCCCGCGGATCTCGTCTCGTTGTCCGGTCGGTTCGCGGCCCCGGTCTTTCCCGGCGACACCGCCGAGATCCGTGCGTGGGGCGCGTCCTCCGATGTGCGGTTCGACGTCACCACCGAGGCAGGAGCAGTGCTGTCGGGAGGACGCGCGGTCTTCGCCCAGAGCTAGAAGCCCTCGCGTGCGCTCCCGCTGGCCGGGAATTCGGCGCGGCGCCGCGTGAGCGTCTGTTGTGATCGGACTGCCCGTGATGGCCCCATCGCTCGTGACTATCTGGAGGTATGAGTTGGACACGTTCGCCGAAGTAGTGCGAGCTCGCCGCGGCGATGCCAAGGTGGGACTGCGCTTCGAGGACCAGCGCTGGACCTGGGACGAGGTTGTCCAGGAAAGCGCCGATCGTGCCTCGGCGCTCGTGTCGACCGTGCCACTGCCCGAGGGACGGCAACGCCACATCGGAGTGCTTCTCGAGAACGTTCCGGACTTCGTGTTCTGGATCGGCGCGGGAGCACTCGCCGGTGCGGTGGTGGTGGGTATCAACGCCAGCCGAAGCGGCCCGGAAATCGCCCGGGACGTCCGGCACGCCGACGTCGACCTGATCATCACCGAGTCGCGCCTGGCGCATCTCGTCGCCGGCACCGACCACGGCCTGCCCGCCGAGAAGATCCTCGACGTCGACAGCCCGCGATACCGCGAGTTCCTCGAACCGTTCCGTGGTGCCCAGCTTCCCGAGACCCGGCCGGCGCCCGACGACATCGCGCTGCTGTTGTTCAGTTCGGGTTCGACCGGCGCTCCCAAGGCGGTCGTCGTCAGCCAGGGCAGGCTCGCCCGGCTGTTCGGGCCGCTCTCGGAACGCACACACATGCGCCGCGACTCGGTCACGTACCTGTGCATGCCCCTGTTCCACGGCAACGCCCTGATGCTCAACCTCGGCACCGCGATGAGCGTGGGTGCGACCGTGAGCATGATCCGGAAGTTCTCCGCGAGCCGCTTCGCCGACGATATCCATCGCTACGGTGCGACCTTCGTGAACTACGTCGGGCGCGCGCTCGCCTATGTCCTCAGCCGTCCCGAAGATCCGCGCGACCGGGACGGAACACTCGAAGTGGCATTCGGGACCGAAGCCTCCGAAGTGGACGTCGCCCGGTTCTCGGAGCGCTTCGGCTGCACCGTCATCGAGGGGTACGGCTCGAGTGAAGGGGTCTTCCGCATCAACCGCACTCCCGATACCCCGACCGGTTCGCTCGGAGTCGCGGTGGGCGGCGTCGACGTGCGGATCCTCGACGAGGTCACCGGCGAGGAATGCCCGCCGGCCGAGTTCGACGACACGGGCCGCCTGATCAACGGTGAAGCGGTCGGGGAGATCGTCGCCCGCAACACAGCCCACACCTTCGAGGGTTACTACAAGAATCCCGGCGCGATGGCGGACCGGATCAAGGGGAACGATTTCTGGTCCGGTGACCTCGGTTATCGCGACGCCGACGGGTTCTTCTACTTCGCGGGCCGGTCGTCGGACTGGCTGCGGGTCGACAGCGAGAACTTCTCGGCCGCTCCGGTCGAGCGGGTTCTGCATCGGTGCCCCGGAATCCTCTCCGCGCCCGTCTTCGCTGTTCCGGACCCCGCCACCGGGGACCAGGTGATGTGCGCTGTCGAACTGGACCCCGGATCGGTGTTCGACCCGGCAGCATTCGGCGCGTTCCTCGCCGAGCAGCCGGATATGGGTGACAAGTGGTGGCCACGCTTCGTCCGGGTGACCGACCACATCCCGCTGACCGGCAGCAACAAGGTGGACAAGGCGCCTTTGCGCGCGGCCGCCTGGAACACCGACGACACGGTGTACGTACGTGTCGCGCGTACGGCGGAGTACGTGCCCTTCGACGACGACGCACGCGCGCGTCTCGAGGCCGAATTCGCCGCGAACGGCAGGGCTGCGCTGCTCCCCGTGCCGGCGCCCGCGCAGAGCGTCTGAGGCCGCCGTGAACAACGAAATCCCGGGCCCCGACCGCATTCGCGCCACCGTCGCCGAGTACCTGCGGCGGATCGAGGCGTCGTCCGCAGCCGGCATAGCCGACCTCTACACCGACACTGCGACCGTCGAGGACCCCGTCGGCAGCGACGTGCGCACGGGACGCGACGCGATCCTCCCGCTGTATGCGGGACTCGAACACTCGCGCAACTCGACGGAACTGCTCACCCTGCGGATCGCAGGCAACGAAGCGGCCTTCCACTTCCGGGTGACCTCGGAGGTGGACGGGACCGAGTACGTCTTCGAACCGATCGATGTCATGACCTTCGCCGACGACGGCCGGATCGCGTCGATGCGCGCGTTCTGGTCGGCGTCCGACACCCGGAGTTCGTGAGTCCCGCCCAGTGAGACGCCGGGATTGGGCGTGACGGTGATCACCTAGCGTCAGGATCATCGAAGCGGCGAGACCCCGACCGGCACAACACGTGCCGATTTCCGCCGGTGTACCCCCGTACTTCCCAATCCCCCGAAAGGACGGACGACCGTGAGCCTGGGCACTTCCGACACCACCGAGGTCCGCGAGATCGTCGCGGGCTCTGCTCCTACCCGTTTCGCGCGCGGCTGGCACTGCCTCGGCCTCGCCGAGTCCTTCAAGGACGGCAAGCCGCATTCCGTGGAGGCTTTCGGCACCAAGCTCGTCGTCTGGGCGGACACCGCAGGCGAGCTCAAGATCCTCGACGGCTACTGCCGTCACATGGGTGGCGATCTGAGCCAGGGCACCGTCAAGGGTGACCAGGTTGCGTGTCCGTTCCACGACTGGCGCTGGGGCGGCAACGGCCGCTGCACCAACATTCCGTACGCCCGCCGGGTTCCGCCCATCGCGAAGACGCGCGCGTGGCACACGCTCCAGCAGGACGGTCTGCTGTTCGTGTGGAACGACCCGCAGGGCAACCCGCCGCCGGCGGACGTCACAATCCCCCGGATCGAGGGCGCGCTGAGCGACGAGTGGACCGACTGGGTCTGGTACCGGACCGAGGTCGACACCAACTGCCGCGAACTCATCGACAACATCGTCGACATGGCGCACTTCTTCTACGTGCACTACTCCTTCCCGACGTACTTCAAGAACGTCTTCGAAGGTCACGTGGCCAGCCAGTTCATGCGCGGCAAGGCGCGCGAGGACGCCCGTCCGCACGCCGCGGGCCAGCCGCGGATGCTCGGCAGTCGCTCGGACGCGAGCTACTTCGGGCCGTCGTTCATGATCGACGACCTGGTCTACGAGTACGAGGGCTACGACATCGAGTCGACCCTCATCAACTGCCACTACCCGGTCTCCGAGAACAAGTTCGTGCTGATGTACGGAATGATCGTCAAGAAGTCCGATCGCTTCGAAGGCGACGAGGCACTGAAGGTCGCGCAGCAGTTCGGCAACTTCATCGCCAAGGGCTTCGAGCAGGACATCGAGATCTGGCGCAACAAGACCCGCATCGACAACCCGCTGCTGTGCGAAGAGGACGGCCCGGTGTACCAGCTTCGCCGCTGGTACGAGCAGTTCTACGTCGACGTGGACGAGGTGAAGCCGGAGATGACCGACCGCTTCGAGTTCGAGATGGACACGACGCGCCCGGTTGCTGCGTGGATGAAGGAAGTCGAAGCCAACATCGCCCGCAAGGCACTCGAGGAACAACCCACCAGCGCGGGGTAGGAGTAGTAACGATGGAGAACCGGATGGAACCGCTGCGGTGTGCCGAGTGCTCGGCGCAAGTGCTGGTTCAGAAGAACAGCTGGGAGCACACCTCCATCCAGTGGAACGCCGACGCGCGCCGGCGCTGTCCTCAGGTGCAGGACGACGCCGGCCGCGACGGCCGCCCCCGGGCCCCCCCCCGGGGGGGGCCCCCCCCCGCCGCCACCAACCCCCCCCCCGCCGCCGCCCG
>NZ_JAXION010000098.1:0-16522 GCF_049311045.1 Rhodococcus sp. 7Tela_A2
GGGGGGGGCGCCCCGCGCACGGGCCAGCCCACTACGGCATTCGTCTGTGCCGGTTAGACGGACAGGGCGCGGCGCACGTAGCCGAGGATGTGCTCGACCTCTGCGTCGGCATCGAAGCTGGTGGTGTCGCGCCAGAGCAGGTGTTCCATCGAGGCGAGCAACAGGATCGACGTTGCGCGCGAATCCCGTTCGGGGTCGGTCGAGCCCAGCTCGCGGATCGGTCCGGCGAGCACCTCCGCGAGCGCGAACTCGAGATCCTCGCGCACCTTCGGCGCATGAGGACGACCGCCTCCCGCCGCGACGACATTGCGGGTTGCGGCTCCGATGCTCGGGTCGACCGCCTGACTGAGGACCGCGGCGACGCCCGCCCGGAGAGCGCCCTCGGGGCTTCCTGCCGCGTCCATCTTCCGGCGCAGGTAGTTCAAAAGCCGCTGGCTGCCCTCCTCGACCACGGCGTCGACGAAATCGCTCTTGCTCCGGAAGTACCGGTAGAAGGCGTCGTTCGACAGTCCGGCAGCGGTGACGATGTCCGCGACGCGTGCGGGAGCACCCTGCGTCAGCAGTTCTCGGCCGGCGCGGATGAGCCGGTCCACATCGCGACTCGCAGCCTCCTGCCGCGGGGTCAGACTCCGCCTGACCGCTTGGGTGGCTCGCGGGGAGAGCGACGAGGCGTCCGCGCTGTTCTCGATGGTCACTCCCGCATTCTAGGGATACGCGACATGGTTACCCGACACCCGTCCGGGCATGTGATCCCTCACGTTCCGTCCCCGGACGGCCCACAACCACGTTCGGCCGAACCGGACGTGGTTGTGGGTGCGGCAGCCTCGGACGCTACTCGTACACGCGCATCGACGCAGGCTTCCAGAGCCCCGAGCGGTTCACCTCGCTGGTCGCGATCTCCGCGGGAACCGCGTCCGGGTAGTTCGGGACGTACCGCTCCAGCGAGCCCCAGTCGCGGGCCCAGTCGTTCTTCAGATACGTCGGAATCTGTTCGGCACGGGCGAGGACCTCGGTGAATCCGAGCGGACCACCGTTGTCCGCCGACTGCCACGTGTCGGTCGACGACACCGCGAGCGGACGGTCGGGGAGGATGCGGTAGTTCGGCATCTCGGCGACACCGGCCCAGTGATCGAACGGCCGCTGGCACGGGAACTGCAGACCCACGGCCCAGTCCAGCAGGACGGGCTGCTCCGAGCCGATCACGCTGTCGAGAGTGTCGAGGACGGGCACCCGCGGCGGCGTGAACGCGAGCCACTGGTCTCCGGTGAGATTGGGATCGTTCGCGACGATCCGCACCGCGTCGGTGTCCTCCGGCAGATCCGCGATCGGCACACGCAGGTTCCGCCACGTCGGTGCCGGACCGATGTCCCGCGGCAGGTAGGTGCCCTTCGCCTCGACGGTTCCGTCGGGCAGCCGTGTGCCGTACTCGACGAGCAGCGACTGTCCGTAGTTCAGGGCACCGGTGTCGTCGTAGGACCAGACGCGGCCGGCGGCCGAGAGCACGATCAGCGGCGACTCGTCGGCACGCTCGGGCAGCTGGTACCAGCTCGAGGTGAGGCTTGCCGGTTCCTGCACGCCCTGCTGGTAGCTACCGAGGACCGGGGTGACGGCCGGGTCGAGTCCGAACGGCAGGCGCGCGGTACTGCCGTTGACGGTCTGTGCACCTCGTCCACCGGTGGTGCCGCCGCCGGAGCCGGTCTCGAACGTGGGGCCGACACTCTGGTTGTCGGTGTTGCCCTGTCCGGGTTTGACCTCGACGTAGTCGGCGGTGAGGTCGGACGGAACGCCGTCCGGGCTGAATCCACGGGGAGAGGATCCGGCGAGCGGATCTCCGCCGGCCGGAGGATTCGCGGGGTCGGTGATCGGTTCGAGACGGCCCTGGTTGGGGTCGATCTCGACGAGCACGTCGTTCGCGAGGCCGCAGGTGTCACCTGCGAGGGCACCGATGTTGGACCGGGCGAGCGAGTAGGCGGGGTATTGCGCCACAGCGCCCTTGAGGAGTGAGAGCACCTCGAACAGAACCATGACCGCGGCGACGACGGTGAGCGGCGCGGCCGCAAAGGTCCGGATACGGCGGCCCTTGCGCGTCGTCGGTTTCTCCGGTGGCGACGCATAGCCTTCGCGCAGGTACTGCCAGGCGACGAGGAGCAGCGCCGCACCGAAGAGGATGAGGAACACCGAGCTCGACTGGGTGCCCTGGAACGAGACGGTCTTGTCGAACCACGGAACGCCGTAGCTCGAGACGTACCACCAGCCGTTGATGCCGGCGAACGACACCGCGAGGACGAAGAGCAGACCTGCCAGGAAGATCGTGCGGTTTCGCCGCGATCGCAGAGCACTGGCGGAGACGAGCACCGCGGTCAGTGCGGCGAGCGATCCGGCGATGCCCGCGTACGCCCCGAAGTGGTGGGTCCACTTCGTGGGGTTGAACATCATGAAGAACATCGTTCCGAAGACGATGCCGAGCAGACGCCACGACGGGCTCATGGCGATGCCGGGGATCTTCCGGCGACGCAGCAGCACGAGCATCGTCGTGAACAGGCACAGCAGCATGACCAGGAACGCGAAACGGCGTGCCAGCGACCCGTCGACGGTCTGCACCATCAGGTAGTAGTAGCGGAGGAAGTCGTTCCACCACTCCTCGTTGGGGCCGATGATCGTGCGCACACGGGTGGCCTCGAGGACCGCCGCGAGGGTCTGGTCCGAGAAGACCACCACGAGGACGAGCACACCGGCTGCGCCGATCGGAGCGAGCAACGGCAGCGTGCCGACCTCACGGTGACGGCGGACCACGATGCGCGTCATGGGCCGCAGGCCCGCGATCAGCGCGGCGATACACATCAGGCCGGTCGGGGCGGCCGCCAGCGTGAAGGCGCCGATGATGACGGCTGTCGCGGCCGGCAACAGACGGCCGGTGGCGATCGCGCGCTCGATCGAGCACCACGTCAGCAACGCGCCGAGGGCGACGATCGGTTCGGGACGCAGGCCGTTGTTGTAGGGGAGCCAGAAGGCGAGGAACACCAGTCCGCCGGTCCACAGCGCGATCCGGTTCTCCCGGACGGCGCGCCCGAGCCGGGGCACGACCTCCCGGCTGATGACCATCCAGCAGACGATGGCGGCGAGCAGTGCCGGCAGTCGCATCCACGGGCTCGCCGTGGAGATCTTCGCGAACGCCGCCAGCACGTCGTAGTACCAGCCGAACGGCGCTTCGGGTACACCGAACCACCGGAAGTAGTTCGCCATGTAGCCGGAGTGCTCCGACGCCCGGGCCATCGACAGGAGGTAACCGTCGTCGGAGGTGTTCGCGCCGAAGAAGTGCCAGCCGATGAGCGTGCCGATCACGACGACGTCGACGCCGCTGAACTTCCACCAGCGTGCGGGCAGGAAACGGCGGTGCCCGCGTCCGTCGGTGCCGTCCAGCTTCGCCAGTGCGGCGAGCGCGAGTGCGGTCGACAGGACCGCGAGGATCATCGCCAGCGATTTGACGAGGGTGGGTGACGACGTGAATCGCGAATCCACGTCCACGGTCACCTCGAGTCCGGGCACCGCGGTGGTCAGGTCGCTGAAGACGCCCACGACCAGCGGCCGCAGGTCGCCACCGAGTTCCCCGGCGCGCGGGAGGCCGTTCTCGTCGGAGAGCCCGACGAATTCGCCGGTCGTCCGGTCGGCGTCCGAGAAGAGACGGATCTCGGTGCACGCACTCGACTCCACCTCGCTGCGCGGTGCCGTCGCCACCACGACGTTGCGGTCGAGCACGTCGACGTTCTCCTCGCCGACACGCACGAACATCGCGTTGAGCGCGGCGTCCTGCCCGTTCGCGGGTGCGGTCGCGAGGAGCATCCCGCCCGAGTCGGGGAGTTCACCGACCGCGACGCACGGGATCGTCGCCTCGAAACTGAGCGGTACCTGCGACATCAACGGCAGTTCGATGTCGGTGACCGAGCCGTTCTGGGGCCACGTCACGGTCGCTTCCGTGACGCGCACCGGCAGGAACGGCGTCGCTACGGCAAGGACGATGCCGAGCAGTCCCGCGACAGCGGCGACGAGCCGTGCGGTCCGGTACTGCGTACGAAGATCCTCGCCGACGGACCTGAGCGGGGTCTCGCTGGGAGCGGGGGCGGTCGTCACGTCGTCGGGCACGGGTTCCGATGGTATCGGCAGCCAACGTGTGACGGCACACGCCCTCATTCCAGCAGGACAGGCACCCCGTCACGGACACGCCCCGGATTCCACAAACCGGACCGCGTGACCTCCGTGGTGTCGATCACCGCACCGGTCGCGTCGGGATCGATCGGGCGGTACCGCT
Source organism: Rhodococcus sp. 7Tela_A2 (assembly GCF_049311045.1). NCBI lineage: Bacteria > Bacillati > Actinomycetota > Actinomycetes > Mycobacteriales > Nocardiaceae > Rhodococcus > Rhodococcus sp. 7Tela_A2. Next base: position 4,307 of record NZ_JAXION010000098.1, read on the forward strand.
CGAGCGAACCCCAGTCGCGATCCCAGTCGTGGTTCAGGTAGGTGGGGATGGTCTCGGCGGCCAGGAGCTGCGGTATCCAGCCCAGGGGGCCGCCGCCGATGTCGTCCTGCCAGCCGTTCGTCGCATCGGCACCCACCCGGTCGGGAAGGATGCGGAACTCCGGGACCTCGGCGATGCCGTTGCGGTGACCGAACGGCCGCTGGCACGGGAAGGCCAAGCCCACCGACCAGTCGACGAGGACCGGAGCCTGCGAACCGACGACCTCGTTCAGCGTGTCGAGGCGCGGCATGCGCGGCGGCGTGACCGCGACCCACTGGTCCGGAGCCAGGTTGCCGTCGTCGACGACGATCCGGACGGCGTCCGCGTCGGCAGGGATGGCGTCGGTCGGCACGCGCAGGTTGCGCCACGACGGCGACGGGCCGATGTCGATGGGGGAGACCCGGCCGACCGGCGACACCTCGCTACCCGAGGTGACACCGAACTCGAGTTGCACGTCCTGTCCGGGGGTGATCACGCCGTCGGGGTCGACGTAGTGGACTCGGCCGGCCGCCGTGACGACGAGCAGTGGGGTGTCCTCGGTGCGTCCGGGAAGGACGTACCAGCCGGACTCGAGCGCGGCGGCCTGCTGCACCCCGGTCCGGTAACTGCCCAGGATCGGCGTGGTCGCGGGGTCGAGTCCGAACGGCAGGCGGACGGTGCTGCCGTTGACGCCCTCGTTGCCGGTTCGTCCACCGCCGGTACCCGCACCCGTCGAGGTGGTGGTGCCACCGACTTCGGAGTCGACGGTGTTCGCGCCACCTGTCGCGGAGGTCTCGGCGTCGGCGGTGAGGTCGAAGGCGACACCGTCGGGTGTGAATCCGGTCGAGGTCCCGGCACCGAGCGCGTCGGCGACCGACCCGTCGAGCGGCGAGAGCATCGTCGCGTTCGGGTCGGACTCGACGAGAACGTCGTTGGCCAGGGCGCAACTGTCGCCGCGCAGGGCGGACAGATTGGACTGCGCGATCGAGTACGCCGGATACTGCGCCACCGCGCCCTTGATCAAGGACAGGACCTCGAACAGCACCACTCCCGCGGCCACGAGAGTGAGCGGCGCGGAGGCGAGTGCCTTCATTCGTCCGTTGCGTTCGGGTCGTGGCGCGACGAACGGTTCACGCAGGTGGAACCATGCGGCCACGATCAGCGCGACCACGGTGAGGCCGAGGAGCGCGGTGGAGAACGCGTACCCGGAGATCGACGGCGGCTTGTCCCACCAGGGAACACCGAAGCTCGAGACGTACCACCAGCCGTTGGATCCGGTGAACGCCATCGCCAGGACGAACAGCACGCCCGCGGTGAAGAGAGCACGGTTGCGGGCGGATCGGATGCCCACCGCCCCGACGCCGACCGCGGCGAGCGCGGCGATCGATCCCGCGAGCCCGGCGTAGACACCGAAGTGATGCGTCCACTTGGTCGGGGTGAGCATCATGAGGAGCAGGGACGCGAAGACGATGCCGAGGATGCGGCGGGAGGGCCCGATCGCGGTCCCGGGAATGCGGCCCTTGCGAAGAATCAGCATGACGCACACGACCAGGCACAGCAGCATCACGAACACGCCGAATCGGCGGGCCACCGAGCCGTCCGGCGACACCGTCAGCAGCGCGTCCCAGCGCAGCCGTTCGTCGAACCAGGGCACGTTCGGCCCGACCGCAGAGCGCACGCGGGTGGCTTCGAGCACCGACGCGAGAGTCTGATCGGCGAACACCACGACGAGTACGACGGTGCCCGACGCGAGGAGCGGGGCGAGCGGCGCCCATCCCACGAGGGGGCGGCGCGCCACGAGGGCTTTCACGAGGGGGCGGGCGCCCGCGAGGAGTGCCGCGACGCAGATGACGCCGGTGGGTCCGGCCGCGAGCGAGAATGCGGCGATGAGGACCGCGATCGCGGCAGGGAGCATGCGGCCGGTCGCGATCGCGCGTTCGATGGAGCACCACGTCAGCAGGGCGCCGACCGCGATGATCGGTTCGGGACGCAGGCCGTTGTTGTACGGGAGCCAGAAGGCGAGGAACACCAGTCCGGCGGTCCACAGCGCCACCTTGCTGTGCCGGACCGCGGTGCCGAGCCGCGGGATGACCTCCCGGCTGATCACCATCCAGCACAGGATCGCCGCGACCAGCGCGGGCAGTCGCATCCACATACTGGCCGTCGACACATGCGACATCAGCACCAGGACGTCGTAGAACCACCCGAAGGGCGCTTCGGGGACACCGAACCACCGGAAGTAGTTGGACATGTAACCGGCGTCGCCCGATACCCGGGCCATGTTGAGGATGTAGCCGTCGTCCGAGGTGTTGGCGCCGATGACGTGCCACAGGAGCAGTGTCCCGATGACCACGCCGTCGGCGATCGTGAACCGCCACCAGTGGGAGGGGAAGAAACGGCGGGCGCGGCGACGATCCACGCTGTCGAGGCGATGCAGCGCGACGAGAGAAATCACCGTCGACAGCGCGCACAGGATCATCGCAGCCAACTTGATCAGCGTGGGCGTCGACGTGAACCGGGTGTCGAGGTCGGCGCGCACCGACAGCCTCTCGGTGTCCGCACCGGAGGTCAGTGCCGTGGCAGACCCGTTCAGGTCGCTGAACACGCCGACCATCTGGGGCCGGGAATCGCCCTTCACCTCGACGGCGACCCGCGGGTCCGCGCCCACGACCTCGGCGGCGGTCAGTTCCGCATTCGATGCGACCGTGACGGCGGTGCACGGTGCGTCGAGGGGAGTGGACACCAGCACCGAGTTGCGCAGCACCGCTTCGATCGCACCGGGGTTGCCGTCCGTGCCCGGGACGGCCCTGATGACGAGCGCGGTGTCGGTCGCGTCGGGTGCGCCGGGGGGAACGGTCGACACGAGCGTCCCGCCGTCTTCCCCGAGCGACTCTGCTGCCGAACACGGAACACTCACGCGCAGCGACAGCGGGGTGTACGAGACCAGCGGCGCCTCGATGTTGTCGAGCGAGTTGTTCTGGGGCCAGGCGAGGCTGGTCGCTTCCTGCCGGACCGGGAGGAACGGGACACTCAGCGCCAGGACGAAAGCGAGCAGACCCGTCACGATCGCGACTACGCGCGCGGTGCGGAACTGCGACGTCGGATCGGGTGAAGGGGCGTTTTCGGGCGCTCGGGTTTCGGCAGGCACAAGGCCCGATGCTATGCGAGGGTGCCGCTGTGGTCGCCGCGACACCGGTAGGTGCGGTCGGCGTGGCGGGTTCTTCCGACCCCGTCCGGTGCACCACCGACCCCCACTAGCATCGGACACCATGGACACAGCGACGCCGATCGGACGCGCGCTGCGGGCGGCCGGGATCGCCGAGGTCTGTGACGACACCGCCGCACGAGCCATGTACTCGTCCGACGCCTCGCTGTATCGCGTGCCGCCACAGGCCGTCGTCCGTCCACGATCGGTCGACGAGGTCGCGGCCGTTCTCGACGTCTGCCGCCGGGAGGGGGTGCCCCTCACCTCGCGCGGTGCCGGCACCTCGCTCGCGGGGAACGCCGTCGGGCCGGGTGTGGTGCTCGATTTCTCCCGCCATCTCGGGCAGGTGCTCGAGATCGATCCGGACGCGCGTACCGCCCGCGTGCAGCCGGGTGTCGTGCAGACCGACGTGCAACGGGCTGCCGCGCCGTACGGACTCCGGTTCGGCCCCGATCCGTCCACCCACAACCGCTGCACCGTCGGCGGGATGATCGGCAACAACGCGTGTGGTGCCCGCGCACTCGGGTACGGCCGAACCTCCGACAACGTGGTGGCGCTCGAGGTCCTCACCGGAAGCGGGCACCCGCTGTCGCTGCCCGGCACCGACGGAATCCTCGAACCTCTGCGCGAGATCGTTGCCCGTGACCTCGCCACGGTCCGCACCGAGTTCGGCCGGTTCGGCCGCCAGGTGTCGGGCTATGCGCTCGAATGCCTGCTGCCCGAGAACCGCTTCGACGTGCGCGGATTGCTGATCGGCAGCGAGGGCACACTCGGTATCACCACCGAGGCGACGCTCCGCCTGGTCGAGGATCCGCGCGTACGCACGATGGTGGTGCTCGGGTACCCGGACATCGTTGCGGCCGGTAATGCGGCCCACACGTTGCTGTGTTTCCGGCCGACGGCGTGCGAAGGACTCGACTCGCGGATCGTCGACGTCGTCCGTTCCCGTCGTGGACCGCAGGCGGTGCCGCCGTTGCCGCGCGGCGCCGCATGGTTGTTCGTCGAGTTGGCCGGCGACGATCCCGACGAGGTCCGTGAGCGCGCGCGGGGACTCGCGACGGCATCGGGGGCGGTGGACACGCTGCAGGTCGACGATCAGGTGCGGGCTGACGCGCTGTGGCGGATCCGGGAGGACGGATCGGGGTTGTCCGCGCGGAGCCCGCAGGGCCTGCCCGCGCACGCGGGGTGGGAGGACGCCGCCGTACCGCCGGAGCGCATCGGGGCCTATCTGCGCGACTTCCAGGAACTGACGGACAGTTACGGCATCACCGGCTATCCCTACGGGCATTTCGCCGACGGATGCATTCACATCCGCCTCGATGTGCCGCTCGAGGTTCCCGGTCTGTTCCGCGAGTTCGTCTTCGCGGCGGGCCGCCTCGTCGCCGGCTACGGCGGGTCGATGTCGGGCGAGCACGGTGACGGCCGGGCCCGCAGCGAACTGCTCCCGCTGATGTACTCCCCGGCTGCGATCCGATTGTTCGGCGCGGTGAAGTCGGTTTTCGATCCCGACAACGTCCTCAATCCCGGAGTGCTCGTCGACCCCCACCCCGTCGACGTCGATCTGCGAGTGCCCGCCGCGCGAAAAGTGGACGTCGACTTGGGTTTCCGGTATTCGGAGGACGACGGGAACTTCACGCAGGCGGTCCACCGCTGTACCGGTGTCGGCAAGTGCCGCGCCGACACCACCGCTGTCGGCGGGGTGATGTGCCCGTCCTACCAGGCAACCCGCGAGGAGAAGGATTCCACCCGCGGACGGGCCAGGGCGCTGCAGGAGATGCTCAACGGCACGCTCGTCACCGACTCGTGGCGGTCGAAGGAAGTGCACGACGCTCTCGATCTGTGCCTGTCGTGCAAGGGCTGTCTGTCGGACTGCCCCACAGGTGTGGACATGGCCACGTGGAAATCCGAAGTGCTGCATCAGACCTACCGGGGCAGGCTCCGTCCTGTCGCGCACTACAGTCTCGGCCGGCTACCGCGCTGGGCTGCACTCGCATCCCGCGCACCCCGGGTGGTCAATACCCTCACGCGGATACCGGGAGTCGCCGCAACGGGACTCACGCTCGCGGGCATGGACCGGCGCCGCACCGTCCCCGCGTTCGCACCCCGCACGTTTCGTCGCTGGTTCGCCGACACCGCTGCGCAGCGGTCCCGGAGCGGGCGCCCGGTGGTGCTGTTCGTCGACACCTTCACCGAGTACTTCACCCCCGAGGTCGGGGTGGCCGCGGTGCGGGTACTCGAAGCTGCCGGGCACCGGGTGCTGATCACCGAGGAGCAGCAGTGCTGTGCCTTGACGTGGATCACCACCGGTCAGCTCGGCACTGCCCGAAAGATATTGGGACGCACTATCTCCGAGTTGTTTCGTATCGGGACGCCGATCGTCGGGATCGAACCGTCGTGCACCGCGGTGTTGCGCTCGGATGCGGTCGAGATGCTCGGCTCCGAACCGGCCCGGATCGTCGCCGACAGTACCTTTACGCTCGCCGAATTCCTCGGAGAGTGGACGCCGCCGTCACTCGACGGCACCACGGTCGTCGCCCAGCCGCACTGTCACCATCACGCTGTCATGGGGTGGGGCGCCGACGCCGCACTGCTGCGGACCGCAGGGGCGCAGGTACAGCGGCTCGGTGGATGCTGCGGTCTCGCGGGGAACTTCGGCGTCGAACGCGGGCACTACGACGTCTCCGTCGCGGTGGCGGGCGCACAGCTTCTCCCGGCAGTCGAGGCCGCGTCGGCCGACACCGTCGTGCTCGCCGACGGATACTCGTGTCGGACCCAGATCGGCGATCTCACCTCACGCCGCGGCACACATCTCGCGGAACTTCTGGCGTCGCGTCTCCCGTAAACGATGAATTCCCGGCCCGGGGCGGGTCGATGTAGGGACACAACCGATATGTGACACCGCATCGATCTCGGGAGACTCTCATGACCACCACCTCGCAATCAGTTCAGCGCACCGACTACGCCGTTGTGTCGAAGCCCGCTCGCATCGCCGGGCTGGTCGTCACCGCACTGGTAGTGCTGTTCCTGCTCTTCGACTCGGTCATCCATCTGATGAACACGTCGCAGGTGCAGGACGCAATGGCCGATCTCGGCTTCGACCCGAGCCTGAACAGGGTCATCGGGGCCGTTCTCCTCATAAGCCTGGTGCTGTACGTCGTACCGGTCACGTCGATCCTCGGGGCAGTGCTGATCACCGGGTACCTCGGCGGCGCGGTCGCGACCAACATGCTCACCGAACAGCCGATCCTCAGCACGACCCTGTTCCCGATCTACGCCGGGATCTTCGTCTGGGGAGGCCTGTACCTGCGCGACGCCGGCGTCCGGGCCGTTATGCCCCTGCGGCGCGCGTGACCACCACGAACGGACCGACCTCGGTGACCGCGAAGCGCGGGTCGTCGAACAGTTCCTCGGGGAAGGTCACCGTGTAGCGACGCACGTTCGGGTCGTTCGGATACACGTCCTCGGCCAGGCGCAGTGTGTAGCCCTCGGCGCTCTGCCGGAACACGATGGCGTCGGGGGCTCGCCACGGCAACTCGTCCCACGCAGCGATCAGTTCGTCGGCGGACCCGAGTTCGGCCCAGCTCTCGATCGCGGCGGCGCGAGCCGCGAAGTCCGCCAACGGATTCGCGTAGTGCGACGTCAAAGCCTGGAAGCCGAAATACGGGTAGTAGGCAAGGAACGAGGTGTCGGCGGTGAGCACGACCCAGTCGCTGCGTTCCGGCCCGAGTTGGGAGGTGAGCACGTCGTCGACCTCCCCGAAGTAGGACGCCGCGCCCGGCGGTCGTTGTTCGGCACGCTCGCCGTTGCCGTCGGTGTCGCTGTAGGCGAGGTTGATCTCGTTGGTCAGTACCTGCGGGATGTTCTGCGCGAAGGCCAATGCACCCAGAGCGCCCACCGCGACCAGGACCGTGCGTACCCGCGGATTGTCGCTGGTGGCCAAGCTGATCCAGCGGGAGAAGTCGACGAACGCGAACGCACCCGCGGCTCCGAGCAGCACCAGCAGGATCACCTCGAGCCGGAACGCCAGCAAGGTGTTGCCCAGGACGGTGAACGCCATCGACGCGAGGTACCAGAGGTAGACGGGGACCACACCGAGCCCGAGGGCCTGCGCCCGACGCGACGAGGTGGCTCTGCCGATCAGCCACACGGTGCCCAGCAGGCACAGCAACCCGACCAGGGAGGCGTGGAACATCGGCAGCGGCAGGCGCGCGCCGGCCTCGGGCAGATAGTGCGTCGCGGTGCCCGAACCGGACGGGGAGTTGCCGCCGAGGACCTCGGCGAGGAACGGTGCCCACACGATCAACGCGATCAGCATCGCGATGGCTGCGATCACTGCGAACTTCGTCAACACGGGGAGGGCGGCCCGCCACGACCCTCCGGAGCGGCGCGCCAGGATTGCGGCGGCGACCGCCATCACCGTCACCGCGAACGCCGCGAGCCCCAGATAGAGCGTGTAGAACGTGGCCGCGACACCGAGGAACATGCCTGTTCCGATGGCCGCGCCCCATCCCTGCCGGCCGTTTGCGCTTCGTCCGTCGTCGCCGCGTACCGGCGACAGGGCACCCCACGCGAGCACGAGAGCGGGCGGGAGCAGCAGCGCGATCACCGCGCCGTACGGCTCCGGAGACCCGTAGGCCAGCACGATGGCGGTCGTGGCCGTCGCGGCGAGCACGGCCAGGTCGGAGCGGACGAGTTCGGACCACAGGACCAGGGCGAGCACCGCCGCGACGGCGATCGACGCGATCGCGTACGGCTTGAACGCCTCCCAGCCGTCCATGCCCAGAACGTTCGCCACCCGTCCGCCGATCCAGAACCACCCCGCGGGGTAGAACGGCGGCAGGTCTGCGTACGTCATGTCGCGCAGGGCCGGACTGTCGGTCAGGCGCGTCAGGAACTCGGTGCGGAACTCCTGGTCGACGGAGATGCCGTGCAGATAGAGGCGGGTCGCGGCGAGCGGCATGCCGAGCGTGGCGGTGACCAGGCCGGACAGTGCCGCCCAGGACAGGACCCGCGCGCCCCTCATGAACTTGCGGCGACGCAGCAGGAAGATCGACAAGCCCAGTGCTGCCAGCGCCGCGACCTGCATGACGGTCGTCACCGCCTGGGTGACGTTCGACGAGTTGAACGCCGGCCACTGCACCCGGCCGAAGGCGAACAACCCGACGGACGACACGAGCACCGCCACGACCACCGCGGCGACCATGGCGCCTGCGGTGGCCGCGATCCGACGGAACGGAGCGACGGGAAGGGCGGGGGAGCTCACGGGCGCGTCGGTCACGATTGCCGAGCTTAGTGAACGCGCGCGGACATACCGGACGGGTGCAGGCTGCCGGGCTCTCCTGCGACTCCTACATCGGCAGCTTGCGGAAGATCGCGCGCGGGACGTGACGCAGCACCATCATCACGAACCGGAAGGTGCCCGGTGCCCAGACGATCTCCTTGCCCTTGTCGGACGCGGCGACCGCGAGCTTCGCGACGTCCTCCTTGTTCACGGTCAGCGGTGCCTCGTCGACGTGGGCGCTGAACTGGGTGCGCACCTGACCGGGACGCACCACCGTGACGCGGGGCCCGAACTTCGCCAGCGCTTCGCCGAGGCCCAGGTAGAAGCCGTCGAGTCCGGCCTTCGTGGAGCCGTAGACGAAGTTCGCACGCTTGACGCGTTCACCGGCCACCGACGACATCGCGATGATGCGCCCGAAGCCCTGTGCCTTCATCTTCTGGCCGATCAGCACGCCCACCGAGACGGCCGCGGTGTAGTTGACACCCACGACCTGCACGGCTTTGCGCTGGTCCTGCCAGAGCGTCTCGGCGTCGGCGTCGAGGCCGAACGCGACGATCGCCACGTCGACGTCGCCGCCACTCCATGCCCGGTCGATGACCGCGGGATGGCCGGCGGTGTCGAGCGCATCGAAGTCGATGAGCTCGACCGATGTGGCACCGGCGGCCTTCGCCTGGCTCACGGCGTCTTCGCGGCGGGAGTCGCCGGGCAGCGCCGCGAGGATCACGCGGGCGGGAGCCTTGCGCAGGTACTCCTCGACGATCGCCAGGCCGATCTCGGAGGTGCCACCGAGCAGCAGCAGGGTCTGGGGGTTACCCACGGCGTTGATCATCAGTGCAGTTCCAACCTTCTGGACATATCGGAAGCGAAGACATTGGTGGGGTCGACCGAGCGGCGCACCTTGAGCCACTCGTCGATGCGCGGGTACATCGCGTGGAACGTCTCGGCAGACGTGCGCGAATCCTTCGCGGTGTAGAGGCGGCCGCCGAATTCGAGGACCCGCTTGTCGAGTTCGCGAACGAACTCGTTGAGACCGTCCTTGATCGGGAAGTCCACGCAGACGTTCCACCCCTTCATGGGGAAGCTCATCGGCGCCTTGTTGCCCTCACCGAAAAGCTTGAACACGTTGAGGAACGAGTAGTGCCCCGACTTCTGGATGTCGCGGATGATCTTCTTGAACTCCTCGACGGCCTCGGGCGGCACCACGAACTGGTACTGCAGGAATCCCTTGGATCCGTACGCCCGGTTCCACTCACCGAACAGGTCGAGCGGGTGGTAGAACTGCGTCAGATTCTGGATCTGGCCCGTCGCGTTCTTGGTCTTGCGGTAGTACAACTCGCCGACGACCGAGAAGTCGAACTTGTTCGCCAGACCGTTCGGGAAGACGTCGGGGAACGTCAGCAGCGTAGACCCGGAGAAGCGCAGCGGATCCTTCTGCAATTTCTTCGGCAACTGGTCGAGCGTGGCGAGGGAACCGCGCGACACCGCGGCGCGTCCGAGCTTGGGCGGCGCGGAGATCGCGTCGAACCACGCGCTCGAGTAGTCGTAATTCTCCTCCGAACCGTCGCTGTGCAGCGCGATGGTCTCGTCGAGGCTCTCGGTGCGCGCACTGTCGGCGATGAAGTACGCCGTCTCGGTCGGCGTCATCTCGATGGTCGCGCGAAGGATGATGCCGGTCAGGCCCATGCCGCCGACGGTCGCCCAGAACAACTTGGAGTTGCGGCCGGTGGGGGTGCAGGTGCGGATCTGCCCGTCGGCGGTGAGCAGTTCGAGGGAGCGCACATGGTTGCCGAAGCTGCCCGCGCTGTGGTGGTTCTTGCCGTGGATGTCGGAGCCGATGGCGCCACCGACGGTGACCTGGCGCGTTCCCGGCAGGACCGGTACCCACAGGCCGAACGGCAGAGCCGCCCGCATCAGCTGGTCGAGGTCGACACCGCCGTCCACCACGACACGCCGCGAATCGCGGTCGATGCTGTGGATCTTGTTCAGTGCCGTCATGTCGATGACGAGCCCGCCCGCGTTCTGGGCCGGGTCGCCGTACGAGCGGCCGAGACCGCGCGCGATGACGCCTCGGCGCAGATGCGCCGGCTTGGACTCGTTGTCTTCTGCGACTCGCGCGACTGCTTGCGCGATCAGTTCGACATCGGGTGTGGTGAGCACCTCTGCGGTGGTCGGCGCGGTGCGCCCCCAGCCGGTCAGGGTGCGGGTCTGGGTGGGGAGAGGCTCACTCGCCTGCTCTGCAGCTGTCGTGGACATCAGGACAAAGGCTACCCGCGTGACCGCACGGCACTGCAAGAGCAGGGTTACCCCCCGTACGGCTTTGTGAGGATCTCCATGTTGTGACCGTCGGGATCCGACCAGTAGACGCCGCGGCCCCCGTCGCGGGTGTTGATCTCCCCGCTGTGGCGATGCGCGGGATCGGCCCAATACTCCAGGTCACGTGACTTGATCCGGGTGAGGATCTCGTCGAACTCCTGTTCCCCGACAAGGAAGGCGTAGTGCTGCGACCGGACGGGGTGTGCGTCGGCCATGAAGTCCAGGGAGACGTCGTTGTCCACCTGCACAACGAAGAAGGGTCCGTACGGGGTCGGCGATCCGACACCGAGGATCTCCGAGAGGAGGACGGCAGATCCCTTCGGGTCGGTCGCGTGGACGATGGTGTGGTTCAGCGCGATGCTCATGTATCCGAGGGTGCAACCTCGAGCGGACTCGAGGTCAACTGTCGGTTCGGTCGGGGGCGTTACCCTCGTCTGCGTGCCCGAACCCCATGACCACGTGCAGCCGTTGCCGGAACACCACGCACCGCTGGCCCCGGAATTGCCGTTGACCGATTCCACGGCCGACGACGCGCTGTCGCTCAAGACGCAACTCGTGCGGTTCGTGCTGACGGGTGGCCTGTCGGCGGTCGTCGACTACGGCCTGTACGTGTTGCTCATGGCGCTCGGCGTCACCCGCGACGGAGCGAAGGCGCTGTCGTTCGTCGCCGGCACCACCACCGCGTACCTCATCAACCGCCGGTGGACGTTCAAGGCCGAACCGAGCAAAGTGCGCTTCGCCGCGGTCGTGGCGCTGTACGCCGTGACGTTCGCCGCGCAGGTGGGCATCAACGGGGTGCTCAACGACTCGCTGGGCGACCAGTGGTGGGTCACGCCGTTCGCGTTCGTCGTCGCGCAGGGCACCGCGACCGTCATCAACTTCGTGGTGCAGCGGCTGGTGATCTTCCGTATCCGGTGAACTCGGGTGAGTTGTTGCCCGCTGAGCGGGCACTTTCCGACCAAGCTTTTCAGCGGCGGCGGTCCAGGGCCGCCTGTATCTGCCGGATAACCCCGTCCGGGTCCTCGACCAGCGTGTGCCAGGTGAACCGAAGGACATGCCACCCGGCATTGACCAGAACGTTCTGCCGCTCGGCATCCCGGCGTTGACGATGCGCGTCGCGGTGCCATGCCCACCCGTCCACTTCGACTGCCACCCGGCCCGCCTCGAAGACCACGTCGATCTCGAACCCGCAGCTCCACGCGTGCGCGCGCCAGCCCGTCAGACCCGCGTCGCGCAGGAGCCGATGCAGGATGCGCTCGGCTTCCGAATGCCCGCCGTCGCCTGCCGAGCACAGCAGGCGTGACGCGGCGCGGGCGCCGTGCCGCCCGGAGTTTCTGCGGTGGACCCGCTGGAGAACGTCGAGCGACGTGTGCCGCTGCAACGCGCGATCCATGAGCAC
>NZ_JAXION010000099.1:0-16463 GCF_049311045.1 Rhodococcus sp. 7Tela_A2
CCGGCCCCCCCCCCCCCCCCCCCCCCCCCCCCCCCCCCCCCCCGCCCGGGCCGACTGTGTCCCTTTATCTGCCGGGAATCACTCGGGTTCGTCGGGATGGTTGTGCAGGTGCACGATGCTGAGGATGAGACCGCCCCAGAGCGTGACCAGGGCGAAGATCATGAGGGCGATGGCGGATGTGCTCACTTCGTACCTCCGGTGGTGGTGCTGTCGGGATCCGTGGTGCCGGCCGAGACGGTCGCGCCGGAGGTGGGAATCTCGCCACCGGCGTCGTATCCGAGGTCGATGCTCTTGCGCCACGGGACGAACGAGAGTGCGACGGCGGCCACGATCACCACTGCCTGGACGCCCCACCCGAACACCAGGACGAGGTCGTCGGGCAGTCCGCCGTAGCCCTCGCTCAGCCGATCACGGATCTCGCTGAACAGCATGTATCCCAGCACTACGGGTGTGACGCCGCCGGTGAACACCAGCCAGCCCCGGCCGACCTTGAACGACGACACCGAATTGAGATGGTCTCGCAGGTCGGGCAGGCGCCGCAGAATCCACGCGATCACGATGAGCGCCACGAAGGCGACACCCACGATGCCGAACTGGTTGGCGAAGCGGTCGACGACGTCGAGCGTGTTGAGTCCCGTGGTGGTCGGGAACAGCAGCAGCGAGACGATTGCCGACACGCCACCGATCGTGAGGACGGCGGGAACGCGTCCGAGGCCGGTCTTGTCCTCGAACGCCGAGACGGCGACCTGGATGATGCTGATCAGGGAGGTGAAACCGGCGAACACGAGGGATCCGAAGAAGAGAACGCCGAAGATCGGGCCGCCCGGCATCTCGGAGACGATGGTCGGGAACGCGATGAACGCCAGTCCGATACCTCCGGCGACGACCTCGTCGACTCCCACCCCCTGTGCCTGGGCCATGAAGCCCAGCGCGGAGAACACGCCGATACCGGCCAGGACCTCGAAACTCGAGTTCGAGAAGCCGACGACCAGGCCCGAACCGGTCAGGTTGGTCTTGCGCTTCAGGTACGACGAGTAGGTGATCATGATGCCGAACGCGACGGAGAGCGAGAAGAAGATCTGCGCGTACGCCGCGATCCAGACGCTCGTATCGGTCAGCGCGGACCAGTTCGGCGTGAAGAAGGCGTCGAGGCCGATGGTGGCGCCCTCGAGGGTGAGCGACCGCACGACGAGCGCACCGAACAGGAGCACCAGCAACGGGACGAAGAACCGGTTGGCGTTGCCGATACCGCGCTGCACGCCGAGCGCGAGAACACCGAGCGTGAGGATCCAGACGGCCAGCAGAGGCCACGCGACACCCGGGACGAAGCTCATCCCGAACGAGGAATCACCGTCGACCTGCAGGAACGTTTCGAGGAAGAACCCTTCCGCGTCATCGCCCCACGCTTCGCTGAGCGAGAAGAACGTGTAACGCGCCGCCCAGGCGATGATGACGGCGTAGTACACACCGATCACGAAGCACACCAGCACCTGCCACCAGCCGAGGAACTCGGCGCCGCGGCTGAGCCTGCGGAAGGCCAGCGGCGGCGATCCCCGGAACTTGTGCCCGATCGCGTAGTCGACGAACAGGAGCGGAAGGCCCGCGGTGAGGAGAGCGACCAGATACGGGATCAGGAACGCGCCGCCACCGTTCTCGTACGCGATGTACGGGAAACGCCAGATGTTGCCCAGACCGACGGCGGAACCGATCGCGGCCATGATGAACACTGAGCGCCCGGACCAGACCTCCCGTTTCTTGGCGACCTGTTGCTGTGCCACGAACGACGTCCCTCCACTCGACGGAATGGGGTCACACTGGTGCGTGGCCCGGGAGCAGCGTACTTCCCCGGGTGCTGTGTGTTTCGCGTAACCGTCACCCCGGCCGTGCCGAAAGCGCGCGGGGACCGCAGTGCGCCGTCGTCAGTCGTCGCGCCAGAGTTGCAGGTCGGGTGGTGGTTCGGCGTCGTCTTCCGGTGTGCCGCGATAGCGGAGCGCGAACACGATCCATCCCACCGCTGCGACGAGCACGAAGCTGATCAATCGGTAGACGACCACTGCGGAGAGCGCCTCGGCACCACTCATCCCGCTGGCGGTCAGGGCAGGAACGAGCACCGCATCCATCACGCCCAGTCCGGCGGGCAACAGCGGAATCGCACGACTCGCAGCGGTGCCCGCCGCGTACGCCACCGCAATTCCGGCGATGCTGGGGTGTCCTCCGACCGCGTATGCGGCGAACATCAGGCACGCGCCGTCGCACACCCAGTTGAACAGCGACCATCCGAAGGCCCGCGCGGCGTGGGGCCGATCGAGTTGTACGGCACCGATCTGGTCGACGATCTTCCCCCACGCGCGGGTCCCGGACTGCTCCGGCTTCTTGCGTATCCGGTTGATTCCCCGTAGCGCGATCAGGCCGATGGATTCGAGCGAGCCGGGGTTGCTGGCCGCGTACTGGATCAGCACGATCATCAGGAGAAGCGCGCCGGTGGAGAAGATCAGGGAGAACGGGTTGCTGGTCGCCCCGACCAGCAGGGCTCCGACAAGTCCCAGCAGCCCGAGACCCGTTGCCTGCAATACCCCGGCCATGACGAGCTGCCACGTCGCGACGACAGGCTGGGCTCCCCACGCGCGCATCCGGCGGTAGGTGAACGTGGTCCCGAGTACCGGCCCGCCGGGGAGCGTCACGCTCATCGAGTTCGCCGCGAGAGCCACCGACAACGATTGCCGCTGCGTCACCTTCACCCCGGCAGCGGACAACAGCGCCCGTTGCACCCGCGCGAAACTCGACATCTCGGCCATGGACGCGACGACAGCGGCCGCGACCCACAGCCATTTCAGATCACCCAGATCCCGGACGCTGCTCGACAACTCCGGCCAGATCAAGATCACCTCGACGGTGAGAACCACGACCAGGAGTCCGCCGACGATCCACTTGAGCTTCTTGCGCCGGTTCGGGGTCAGTGCCCCGGTATGGCCGGCACCGGCCTCGTCGTTCTCGTTCTCCGCCTTCTCGTTCCCTGCCTCGTCCCCGTTCCCCGACTCGTCGGGGGAGTGGTCCTCGCGGTTCTCGTCGTCCGTCATCGGGCGACCGGCCAGCGGCCGAGGGTGTTCCGGTAGAGATCTTCGACCTCTGCGATGCGGTCACCCAGTTCGTCCGGGGACCAGTCGCCGACGTCGATCGGGTCGAGCACCGCGACGTCGACGGTGCCCGACCTCAGCAGCGTCGAGTGCTTCCACAGCATCTCTCCCGAGTTGCGGATCACGATCGGAACCACCGGAACGCCCGCCGCCATCGCGATGCGGAAGGCACCCTTTTTGAACGTGCCGATCGCCGGCGTCAACGAGCGGGTGCCCTCGGGCGCGATGACCAACGACGTTCCGTTGCGGAGAGTCTCCACCACCGGGCCGAGCGCGGCGAGGGCTCGCTCCGTGTTGTTTCGGTCGACGAACGTGACGCCGCCGAATCGCAGCAGCGGCCCGAAGAACGGGTCGCGCGCCATTTCCTGTTTCGCGACTCCGGTGAAGTCGTGGCGCAGCACTTTCGCGAGCACCAGCGGGTCGAGCTGACTCTGGTGATTGAAGAGGAACACCGCCGGCCGTGCGGACCACGCGTTGGCCTGCCCGACGACGCGGACATCGATACCGGCGAGTGCCAGCGACACCTCCGAGCCGAGGTTGAGGATGGAGTCGAGTGCGATCTTCCTGCTTCCGTTGAGCAGCCCGAGGCCGAGCCCGGCCCAGACCGAACCGAACAATCCTCCGTACGCCGCGGCGGTTCGTACGAATTCCTTCGCCCCCGGAGTGCCTCGCGGGCGGAAACGCAACACCGGCCAGCCACGTTCGAGCGCGATGCGATGTAGTGTGCGGTCGGGGTTCGTCGCGGTGGGATGTGCTGTCGCAGCAAGGAAATCCGCGTCTTCACCTCCGTTGGAGTAGGAGTAGCTCGTCTCGCTGTCGATACCGTGGGCGTCCATGAAGGCGCGCGCTGCCTGGGCCTTCCCGCTGCGCCACAGCGACCTGCCGTCGACGCGGCCGGTGAGAACGCCGTCCCGAACCTCGAGCGGGGTGTACAGGACGTGCTCGATTCCGAGCGCGTCGCTGCATGCCTGGATCTGGTAGCGGGACGCGGAGGACGCGATCACGACGGTGTGGCCGGCGTTCTGATGCGCTCCGACAAGCTGCCACGCCTCCGGGTAGAGGTGCCCGGCGATGGTGGACATGAACAGACGCTGCCCGAGGTCGTACAGCTCGTCCTCGGTGTGGCCGCGCCAGGCCTTGAAGACGGTTCCGGCGAACCGCTCGAAATCGTCTTCGGTTTCCGTTCCGCGCAGGCCGTTGAGCATGGTCGCGGCGAGTTCGGTCGCGCCGACGTTGCCGGACAGCAGACGATCCCGGAAGAAGTGGAGACCGGAGAACCCGTGCACGATGGTGCCGTCGAAGTCGAAGAACGCCGCAGTTTCCGGGCCCCGAGGTCCGGTACGCACCCGTTCGAGCGCCGTCTCGATGTTCACCGGTTCGCCTTCCTGTTCGACACGTCGAGTGACTCGGCGAGCGCGATTCGTTCACCCACCGCGAGCAGTTGGGCCGCGAATATGCGCCTTTTCTCTGCCACGGAGTCGTCCCGCTCGAGCAGCCCTCGATTGCGGGCCAGGTCCAGCGCCGTGGCGAACAACTCCGACGAGACCGATTCGGAACCGTGCAAACGGCCCTGCAACAGCATCTGCCGTCCTACCGCCGCGCACTCGTCGAGGAACGACTCCTGCACGATATCCACGGACGGATCTCGCTTCGCGAGTCGCTCGGCGACGACGAGTTGGGCGTCGAGGAACGAGCGCAACGTGCGATGGGACATGAAGAACCCGGTTTCGACGAGTCCGGTGAGCGCCTTTTCCTTGGTGGGCAGGGCGTCTCCCCATTCCGGTACGAGAAGCTCGAGTTCCTCGCGCATCTGCGCTTCGAAGGTGTCCCGGTCGGGAAAGAAGAATTCGAATTTCAGAAGATCGCGGAGACGCTTGGCTTCCTCCCACGCGACGCGTACGGGATCACCTTCACCGGGACTGTCGTGCGCGTAGAGAACGGCGAGTTCCAGGATCGACCGGTTGACGAACCAGTGCACGCCGCTGTTGCGATAGAACGCCGCGACGAGGTGCTGGTCGCGGTGGATCGAATACACGGGTTCGTCACCGCCGGCGTAGGTGGTCACCACACCGCCGTCGGTCAACGCCGCGAGCACCGTGGCGAGTCCTCCCTCCATGTCGAGCATCCGGAGTTCACCGTGAGGGATGCGTCGGCGGTCGAGGTAGTCCCGCACGGGCGCGATCACCGCGCGTACCTCGTCGAGGGTGAGCGATCGATCGCGCACGCCGAGCAGGGCGAGCGTCACGAGCGAGTTCACGGTCACCGGGGTGGTGCAGTTGATCCCGACCGCTACCTCGAACGCCACTTTCTGCAGCGCCCTCCGGCGGCGGTCCGAGCGTTCGGTCTCGTCGGCGGGGAGGTCACCGGCCACGTCGGGGTCACCGCCGGCGGCGAGACGCGACCGCATCGAGATCGGCTCGCCGAATCGCACATAGACATGGCCGGCGCTGCGCTGCTGGCTGCGCATGTACCGGAACAGCCACGTCAGCCCCTCGGGCTTCTTCGCGCTTCCGGTCTGCTCCGCCGCGACCCCCGCGACCTCCGCCAGCGCTTCGTAGGTGATGGAGACCGGTACCAGCATCGCGTCGTCGACCCGGTCCGCGCGCACCGCGTTGGCTACATAGTTGAGCAGTCCGTACCGAGGTGGCCGAAGCTTGCCGGTACGCGTGCGCCCGCCTTCGAAGTACCACTCGAGGTTGAATCGTTTGGCGAGCAAGAACGCGAAGTACTCTTCGAGCGCCGCTTTGTAGACCGCGTCGTCACCGAAACTGCGCCGGATGAATACAGTTCCCGTCCGGCGCGCCATCGGGCCGATGGGCCAGAACGTCAGATTCGCGCCACCCATCAGGTGGTTGCGGGGGAACTCGTTCGCGGCCAGGATGTCGCCGAGCACTAATGCGTCCGCATACGACCGGTGCGACGGCAGGAACACCAGTGGGCGCGTCCGGTTGAGTCCGCGAAGCGAGCGCAAACCGGATTCGTCCGCGTGCACCGTCCATGCCGACGTGTGCAGCGGCCGCATCGCCTGGGTGAACAGGTCGGTGACGAGGCGTGACTGCACGGCCACGAGTTCACGGAGAGCACTGCGTGCCCGCGCGTCCACATCGCTGCGAGACACGCGCAACTCGGCCGCGAGGGCGTCGAGCCGCTGCCGGAACGCCGACGAATCCATGATCTGTTCGGCGACGAGTCGCGGCACCTTGTACCGGTCACCGATCACGGCGCGCTCGGCTCGTTCGAGGGCCACCACCGCCCGGCGCATGATGTACCGGGCGAGATTGCCTGCTTCGACCGCGTCGGAGCCGTACTCGGCCGCAAAGTCGCCGCGGAGTTCGCTCAGGGGCGCCGGTTGTGCCACCACGATCCGGTAGCGGTCGGCTCCCTTCCCCACGAGCCATTTCTGGATCAGCCGGTTCGGGTTGCGGGGGTTGGTGAGTGCGAGGACATCGGAGAACCGCGCCCGGCGTGCGCCGTCGCGCTCGGCGGGAAGCCAGACCACCCGCACCGGCAGCACGAGTGGATCGTCGGTGCGGCTGAGCAGTTCGGTCGTGAAGATCTGGGAATCGAGGTCGAGCGCCTCGGGGCGTGCTGCCGTGCGGTGTTCGGCAGGCACTCGATCGGAGTGGAGCCACTCCGTGATGAGCCTTCGTTCGATCGGGGTGGTCGCAGCCGCAACCACCACGGTCGGACGTGTCGGTGTGTGCGAGCCACGCTGCTCGTCGTCCCTCATGTCGCCCCGTTCGTTCGATTCCCCGATGTGAAAACTACCCCGACGAGGCGGGTTCACTCGGCGCATCTGCGTGAGAAAAGCCGGTACGAACCGGTGTACGGTTCGGCGGTCGGGACGAGAATGTGGAGGGCGCGCAGGGCGCGGTACCCATGGACGGGAGATCGGCTTTGGCAGGATTCACCGAAACAGGCGGTGCCGGATATGCGGCGATGCGGGAGACGCACACGTCGGTGCTCTTCCTCGTCGGTGATCGTGTGCACAAGATGAAGAAGCCACTGGATCTGGGCTTTCTCGACAACCGGACCCGGGCAGCGCGCGAGCGTGCCTGCCACCGCGAGGTCGATCTCAACCGGCGGATGGCACCGGACGTCTATCTGGGTGTTGCCGATGTCCACGGACCCGACGGGCAGGTGTGCGAACACCTCGTCGAGATGGTCCGGTTGCCCGACGACCGGCGGTTGGCCATGCTGGTCCGGCGCGGTGAGGACGTCGAGCAGGTCATCGAGTCGGTCGCGCGGCAGGTGGCGGACCTGCATGCCGCGTCGCCCCGGGACCCGGCGATCGACCGGTGCGCGTCGGTCGAGTTCCTTCGCGAACTCTGGACGCTGAGCCTGGACCATCTCGAACGGTTGAAGGTGGGCGGTACAGCCGCGGCGACGGTCGCGCGCATCCGGTCCGCCGCGACCCGTTACCTCGACGGCAGGGCGCCGCTGTTCACCGAGCGGATCGCCTCGGGGCGTGCGGTCGACGGTCACGGTGATCTTTTGGCGGACGACATCTTCTGTCTCGACGACGGACCGCGGATCATCGACTGCCTCGAATTCGACGACGAACTGCGCTACGGTGACGGTCTTCTCGACATCGCCTTTCTTGCAATGGATCTCGAGAGATCCGGTGCCGTCGACTCCGCTCGGAACCTGCTCCGCTGTTACGCGGCGGCCTCCGGCGACGCACCGTCGCGCTCGCTGGTGCACCATTACGTCGCCTATCGCGCGCTGGTGCGCGCCAAGGTGACCGCACTTCGGCACGAACAGGGCGACGAGGCGTCCGGCGCGGTCGCGCTGAACTTCGTCGAGCAGGTCGAACGCAACCTCGAGCGCGCGCGTGTGAGGCTCGTGCTGGTCGGCGGTGTGACGGGCACGGGGAAGTCCACACTCTCCCGGACGATCGGTGAGTATCTGGACGCATCCGTGTTGCGCAGCGATGTCATCCGCAAAGAACTCGCCGGGATCGACCCGACGGACCGCACCGGCGACGGCGTCGACAGTGGGCTCTACTCGTCCGGGCATACGCGCGCGACGTACGAGGAAATGCTGGCGAGGGCCGCGTCCGAACTTGCTCACGGACGGTCGGCGGTCCTGGATGCGACGTGGCTGTCGGAGCCGCAGCGGGTCCGCGCCCGCGAGGTTGCAGCGGCGGCGTCCGCCGATGTCGTGGAGATCGAATGCCGTGCCGACCCGGCGGTACTGGAGCAACGCATCCGTGCCCGCGCGGAACGGAACGACGATCCGTCCGACGCCACACCAGCAGTGCTTGCCGTGCAACTGCGACGCCGGGACGAGTGGCGCGCCGCGCTCGTGGTGGACACGACCGACAGCAGCGCGGTCGACAAGGCATGGCTCGAGAGGGAACTCGGACTCGCTCCCTGGTGAGAGCTCGACCGGGAGCGCCCTGCCGGCGCGACGCGGAGCCGCCCGTGACCGGGAACCGGCTCCGCGTCGCTGAGCGGATCAGTCGCTGAGCGGATCAGATCTTGCGTGCGACGAGCACGGGGCACGGCGCCTTGTGCAGCAGATTCTGGCTGGTGGAGCCGAGCAGCGCGGCACGGAACTGACCGCGGCCGTGGCTGCCGACGACGGCGAGCTGGGCGTCGCCCAGGTGCCGGAGCAGCACTCGTGCCGCGGGGCCGCGGTCGAGGACGCGCTGGACCTCGACGTCGGGGTATTCCTCCTGCAAGCCTGCCAGTGCCTCGGCGAGCACGGCCGATTCGGATTCGGCGACAGCATCCCAGTCGACGAGCGCGGCGGTGGCGCCCACCCCGAGGGCGGAGTCTCCGATCCAGGAGTGCACGGCCGTGAGCGGTGCGCCGAGGAAGGAAGCAACCTGGAACGCGTAACGGACTGCGGCAGCCGACAGTTCGCTTCCGTCGACTCCGACCACGATGGGTCGGGCATCGGGCAGCGGGTTGGCGGTGTCGCCACGCCACACCACGACCGGGCACGGTGCGTTGTTCGCGACGCGCAGCACGGTCGAGCCGAGCAGGAAGTTCTCGACGGCACCGGCGCCGGTGGCGCCGAGCACCACGATCCGTG
Organism: Rhodococcus sp. 7Tela_A2; assembly: GCF_049311045.1. NCBI lineage: Bacteria > Bacillati > Actinomycetota > Actinomycetes > Mycobacteriales > Nocardiaceae > Rhodococcus > Rhodococcus sp. 7Tela_A2. The sequence goes on from NZ_JAXION010000099.1 coordinate 9,177, forward strand.
CGTCGTCGGCGGCTTCGAGCAGCGACGTGGCGGCGGGTCCGGGACCGATGAAGCTCTTGATCTCGAGATCCGGCTGGTCGGCGTGAACCTTCGCGGTGATGTCCCGGAGGAGCGCCTCACCGTCCGCCTTGAGCTGTTCGACCATCTGTGACTGGATCAGGACGGCCGCTTCGCTGTAGAAGATGCCCTCGCTGGGCAGCGAGTGCACCAGGTGCAGCGGTGCCTCGAGACGTGCGGCAAGAGCGCCGGCCCACCGGGCGGCCGCTGCCGCGGTATCGGAACCGTCGACGCCTGCGACGACAGCGTTTCGGTTGCTCGGTGTGCTCATCGATGTCTCCTTGTTCGTTTTCATTGTGTGACGATCGGCGCTGCCGTGTCCGGCCGCACGCCGTGATCGACTACGGGGATTACGCTACGCCACGATGACCGCAGCTCCGGCGAATCGGCCGGCCGCGAGATCGGCCAAGGCGCGGTCGGCGTGCTCGAGCGGGTAAGGCGTCGTGGTCACGTGCATTCTGTGCTCGCCCGCGAACTCGAGAAAAGCCCGCGCATCCGATCTGGTGTTGGCGGTGACACTTCGAATCTGCCTCTCCCTGAACAGATGCCGCTGATAGTTCAGCATCGGGATATCGCTCAGGTGGATCCCTGCGATAGCGAGTGTTCCGCCGGAATCCAACGCGGACAGGGCAAGCGGTACCAGATCTCCCACCGGGGCGAACAGGATCGCCGAATCCAGGGGCTCGGGTGGAGGGTCGTAGGCGCCCTGCGCGGAGGACGCGCCGAGTTCGAGCGCCAGCGATGCGGCATCTGCGCCACGTGTCATCACGTGTACTCGCGCACCGCGTGCGATCGCGACCTGGGAGGCGAGATGGGCGCTGCCGCCGAAGCCGTAGACACCGAGGACACCGCCTTCCGGAAGGGACGCACGCAGCAGGGCCCGGTACCCGATGATCCCCGCGCACAGCAGCGGCGCGAGTTCCGCATCGGTGTATCCCCCGGGCAGTGCGAGAGCGTAGTCGCGCGGAACCGTGGCGTATTCGGCGTAACCACCGTCTGCATCCCATCCGGTGTATGTGGAACGAGGGCAGAGGTTCTCGTCTCCGCGGCGGCAATACCGGCACCGTCCGCACGTGCTCCGCAACCACGGAATCCCCACCCGGTCACCGAGGCGATGGGCTCCCAGGTCGCCGCCGACGATCTCCCCGACGATCTCGTGGCCCGGCACGACGCCCGGGCGGTGGACCGGGAGGTCTCCTTCCGCGACGTGCAGGTCGGTTCGGCACACCCCGCACGAGAGGACACGTACGAGCAATTCGTCGGGTCCCGGCCTGGGGACCGGAACGCGCACGGACTTCAGGGGACGGGCCTCGATCGGAGCCGGGGACTCGACGCGCCATGCCCGCATCGTGTCGGGGACGCCCATGTGGCTACCTCCTCAGTCGCCTGTTCTCCATCATGTCGGTTCGGCGAGCACCGTGCCAGAGTCGGAGGACCTGCTCATTCCCAGAGCTTCCCGGCCGATCCGAGGGCACTTTTCCACGCGGGTTCCAGTTGGGCTGCCTGGCGCCGGCCCACCTCGGTCTCGAGCCGATACAGGATTCCCAGGCCGAAGCTGGACTCGGCGGTGTGACCTTGATCGGAGACGATGTCCAACAGGTGTTCTCGGGAAACGACGGAGTCCTGGAACTCTCCGAGCATGTCCTGGAATTCGTCGAATCGGTCGAGGATCCGGGCGGTGCGCTTCGGATGCAGAGGAGCGATCACCTCGATCGCGTAGCGCATCCGCTTGGCGCCCTTGCGTGCCCGGTGCATCAGTTCGTCACGTTCGTGCGGATCGTGTGCTTTCCGAACGCGGGCAACACGTTTGTCGACCTTCTTCGCCACCGTAGCGACGCTGCGCGTCAGTTTCTCCGGGTCCAGCGCGGACTTACGGGATCGCGCCGGAGGGGTGCTCCCCAACCCGCCGACGAGGTCGTCGAGGGAACGCAGCATCACGAGATACCGCTCCGAATCGAGGGTCGCGAGTGCAGCGGTGCGCGCCGCGCCCGTCTTGGCCGAAAAGTACTCGTCGATACGTGATTTCGTTGCTTCGCGGTGGCGGTCGCCCGGAATCTCGTCGACGTGGCCTGCCAGGCGTTTCCACTGCACTTCCAGATCGCGCGACGGGCTGAGCCGGCGGCCGAACCACCGGAGTTCGTCGACGAGGGCGTCGCCGAGAGCGAAATCGTCGGCGTAGGTCTGCAGGGCGCTCCGGATACGACGAGAGGCCTTGCGCATGCTGTGGATCGCGTCGGGCTCGTTGCGGCGTACCGCGATGTCGGACAGTTCCAGCGCGTGGAGTTCGCGCGCGAGATAGTCGCGCAGGAAGCGGGCGGCCTCGCCGAGTTCGGGTGCCGCAGGGAGGAGGTCGCCCAGAACGCGGTGCACCTTGGACGGGCTGGGCGAGCGGACGATCCCGGCGGCGGTGAGACGTTCCTCGATGGCGTCGAGCAGTGTGGACCGGTCGCCGCGGCCCAGCGAAGAGCCCGCTTCGACCTCGATCTCCTGCCAGTGCATTTCTTCGTCGTCGCCGCCGCGCACCGCTACGACATCGTCCTCGACGACTTCTGCGAGCAGCGTCTCGTCCTTCCCGCGAATCCGGTGGCGATGCCGGGTCGTCGTGAGAAGTGCCGCGAGGGAGACCGGCAGTCCGCGCCGCACTCCGACGAGAAGATTCATCAATTCGGCAGGGGGCTCGTCCGCGGACTTCCCGTCCGCGTCGGCCAGGGGAAAGTGAAGTTCGGTCCGGGTGTCCGCCCCGTTGGGGAGCTTGACGTGCCAGCCGGCGTCGTCTCCGCCCTCACGTCGTCGCAGGGTGATTGCCGACTGCAGGAGCCGTAGGTCGGCGGTGTCGTAATACTGCGCGGACAACTCCACCGTATCCACCTCGACGACGGACACGCGCGGAAGTCCGGTCAGGTCGGGCAGTGACGCCGAGCCTCCGGCCGTGTATTTCCGTTCCGTTTCGGTGGCCGACGACACGGTGGGGCGCTGAGGCATCTATGAACTCCTGTTCGGGTCTGTGGTGGGTACCCGAATCCCACACTGCCATCCCGTGTCCGGAATGTCCCGAATCGTCGGCGTATGTGACGCGAAACGGGCGGGCGAAGGGTCCTTCGACCCTGGCCGAACAGAATGTGGCACGTGATCATGGTGCGTACTCGCGAGTAGCGGAGGATGGGCATGAGGATTTTGGTGGCGGCGGCGAGCAAGCACGGCTCCACGGCGGAAATCGCCACGGCGCTGGCCGCGGCGATGCGGCACCGCGGTGCGCAGGTCGACGTGGTGCCCCCCGAGCAGGTCGGCAGCCTCGACGGGTACAACGCCGTCGTGCTCGGAAGCCCGGTGTACCGGTTCCGATGGCTCCGGGCGGCTCGGGCGTTCGTGCGTGCGCACGAGGACGCGTTGCGTCATCGAGACGTCTTCCTCTTCTCATCCGTTCCCGTGACCAAGGGCCTTCGCGCTGCGAACAGCTCGTACGGGGTGTCGTCCGTCGAGAATCGGACGGGTGCGCGCGGGCACCGGATGCTGACGGGCAAGCTCGACCCGTCGACTCTCGGTGCGGGCGAGCGTGCGATTGCGCGGATGTGGGGCGTCAAGGCCGGTGACTTCCGCGACTGGGACGCGATCGGATCGTGGGCCACGGAAATTGTCGACAGGGTGTCGGAACGCGACGCGCCGGAGGAGAACCACATCGTCACGGCGGGTCAGGCCGACGGCCGGCGGTAGTGCTCGGCCAGCTCGGCCGCCCGTTCCCGGGGTGACCAGTCGATGGGCCGGCCCTCGAGCTGAGCTTCTATCACCTCGAACCCGGCATGCCAGCCCGCGCCGTGCGCGAGCGCGTCGTCCTCGTCCTCGGCTGTGTGGGTGAGGGTGAGCCAGCACCCGCCGGAGCCGTCCGGGGCGATCTCCCAATGCACCACGTCCGAATCCCAGAGGTACTCGAGGACGTGGCCCGGCCGCACCACCAGGATGCTGCCGTCGCTGGTGTGCCCCGGGAGCGGTCCCGAACCACCGGCGCGCTCGTCGGCGCGGTGGAACTCGACGGGTATGCCGGGCGCGAGTTCGAATTCGACGGCCGCGGGAAACCAGCACCGAAGGCATTCGGGGTCGGTGAGCACCCTCCACACCCGATCCGGCGAATAGGGGAAGGCCCGTTGGAAACGCAGGGCGACGCGGCCGTCGTAGGTACGCGAAACGGAGCCGATCTCCATGAGAACCTCCAAGACGTGAACCCGTGCCGTCAACGGGGTCCTGGTGTGTGGTGCCTCCATGCTGACAGGTTTCTGCGGCTTGCGAAGCGGGTCCGGCGACCCGTCACGGGGTCGTCGAACTCGACGGCAGCGGCGAGCAACTGCAGGGGGTTCGAATAGTCCCGGGGGGCAACGTCGTACACATCCGGATACAGATTGTCGCCGAGAATCGGGATGCCCGACGAACTCATGTGGACCCGAAGCTGATGCGTCTTTCCGGTCCGGGGACGCAGGCGGTACCGGGCGATGTCACCGTCCGTGTCGAGAAGGTCGATCCGCGTCACCGCGTTGACCGGCCCCGGCACCTCCCGTGCCTGCAGCGAGCCCCTCTCCTTGACGATGCGGCTGCTCACCTCGCGGGGAAAGACGAGGTCGTCGGCGCGGGGTGCGATCGCCTCGTATTCCTTCTCGACGAGGCGTTGTTCGAACATCATCTGGTAGGCGCGACGAGCCTCGCGACGGACGGTGAAGACGAGGACACCGGCGGTCAGCCGGTCGAGCCGGTGGACCGGCGAGAGTTCCGGCAGATCGAGTTCCCGGCGCAGTCGCACCAGAGCGGTTTCGGCCACCCAGGATCCGCGGGGTGTCGTCGCCAGGAAGTGGGGCTTGTCGACGACGAGGAGAGTGTCGTCGCGATACAGGATGTCGATGTCGAAGGGCACGCGTGATTCCACCGGAGGATCACGGTAGAGATACACGAACGAACGCTCGCGGTAGGGCGTACCGAAGGTAATCACGGTTCCGTCTCCACCGACGACTTCGCCGTCTCGGATTTTCTCCCGGATTCGACGGGCGTCATCCGGGAACCGCTCGACGAGATACTCGGCTACCGTGTCCCACCTGCTGTTTTCCGGTAGACGGAGTCGTGACGGGTTCAGACCGTCGCGGATGGGGAGCGGAGCGTCGGGCACGACTCCCACGGTAGCGGGGCGTGTTTCCGCGCCTTCTGGGGCTCCGCGGGATAACGGTTGGGCTTTGCAGGATAACGATTGTGTGTAAGCCTTCAACGGGTATCCGCACCCACATAGCCTGGGTCGGAAGTGACGAATGTTACACATGTGCAAGGGGGATCTTGGTGTGAAGAACTCGTCCGGAACTATGAGCCGGCGACCGAGTCGGCGCGCTCTCGTCCGCCTGCTCGTGGCCGTGGTTCTTCCGCTGACGCTCGTGTTCACGGGGGTGACTGCGGGCACCGCATCCGCCGACCCGTATTCGCGATTCCACGAGGACTGGGTCGCAGCGCCCGGTGGCGTCGGCCAGATCAAGGTTCGCATCTGGCGCGCGAACAACGGCAGCAACAAGGCGGTCTACCTACTCGACGGGTTGCGTGCGACCGACAACGTCAGCGGGTGGGAACACGAGACCAACGCCGCGTGGCTCTCGGACCACGGCGTCAACGTGATCATGCCGGTCGGTGGTCAGTCGAGTTTCTACGCGGACTGGTACGCCCCGAGCAACTTCAACGCGCAGCCCTACACGTACAAGTGGGAATCGTTCCTGACCCGGAATCTTCCCGACCATCTCGCCGCCGTCTACGGGATCAGTCGCGGCAGCAACGCCGTGGTCGGGTTGTCGATGGGCGGCAACGCGGCACTGATCCTCGCGGCTCATCACCGCGACCAGTTCACGTTCGCCGGGTCGATGTCCGGATACCTCAACCTGTCGGCACCCGGCATGCGGGAAGCCATCCGGTTGGCGATGCTCGACGCCGGCGGCTACAACTCCGACGCGATGTGGGGCCCGCCGTGGGATCCGGCGTGGCTCCGGCACGATCCCTTCGTCGCCGCTCCCATGCTGCGGGGACTGCCGATGTGGATCTCCGCGTCGACCGGTCTTCCCGGACAGCACGACCGCCCCGACTCGGCGATCGGTGTGTTCAACACGGCGAATGCGATGGGTCTCGAGTCCATTGCCCGTGTCCAGAACCGCGCATTCCAGATACGGCTCGCCACGCTCGGAATCGACACCGCCCACTTCTCGTTCCCGATCGCCGGCACCCACTCGTGGGGCTACTGGCAGGACGAACTGTGGGCGATGCTTCCGATGATGAAGAACTCGATTGGCGCCTGACGCGTCCACGTCGCAGGTGGGCCGGACCTTCGTGGTGACCGGTCCGACCGGCGGCGTGGGGGAGGCGACGGCCATAGCGCTCGGTGCTGCCGGCGCCAACGTCGTCCTGGCGTGCCGCAACGTGGACAAAGGTGCGCGCGTCGCCGAGACGATAGGCCCGAGGGCGTCGGTGCACCGATTGGACCTGTCCGAACTGGCCTCGGTGCGCAAGTTCGCGTGCGGCTTGCGGGACACCCACGAGACGATCGACGTGCTCATCAACAACGCCGGTGTGATGGCCGTACCGCTGCAGCGGACCGCCGACGGATTCGAGATGCAGATGGGCACCAACTACTTCGGGCACTTCGCGTTGACCGGACTGGTGCTGGACATGGTCACGGATCGGGTGGTGACCGTCTCCAGCGCCGCGCATCGCCTCGGGCGCGTCGATCTGGACGATCCGAACTGGGAGCAGCGGCGGTACCACCGCGCTGCCGCGTACGCCCAGTCGAAGCTCGCAAACCTGATGTTCAGTTTCGAACTGGCTCGGCGACTCGACGCGAGCGGATCAACGGTCAGGTCGCTCGCCGCACATCCGGGATATGCGGCCACCGAGGTCGGAAGCCACACCGGCACCTGGTTCGACCGGCTCTTCGGGTTCGGCAAGAAGATTCTGCAGCGGACCCCGGAGCAGGGCGCCGAATCCGTGCTCTACGCCGCCACCGAGCCGGGACTGCGAGGCGGCTACATCGGTCCCGACGGTTTTCTCGAACTCTACGGGTCGCCGCACACCGCGGGCTGCTCCGCGCGGGCTCGCGATCCCGAGGCGGCACGCCGGCTGTGGGAGCTGTCCGAGCGCGTCACGGGTGTGCAGTTCGGTCTCTGAGAACAGGTTCGAGGGGGGGGGGGGCCGGGGGGGGGGGGGGGGGGGGGGGGGCGCGGGGGG
>NZ_JAXION010000100.1:0-16293 GCF_049311045.1 Rhodococcus sp. 7Tela_A2
GGCGGAGACACTCCGCCGGGCCGGACGTTTTCTGCCCCTACGCTGCCGCGGCAGGGGGTGGAGCATGAGAATGCACGATCTGATCCGGTGGGACCCGGACGCGCTGAGCGACTTCGAGGAAACCCTGGGGCGATGTGCTGCCGATGTGGAGCACGTGCGCGAGGCGGTGACTATGCGGGCGCGGTGTGAAGGCCGCTGGGGCGGTGACGCGCACGATGCTGCCGGCCGGCAGGTCGCCCTGTGCACCGAGGCGCTTGCGGCCCGGTCGGATTCGCTTCTCCGGGTGCGGGACTGCGCGCTCCTGGTCGCACCGAGACTGCGGACGCTCCGCGCCGAGCTCGAGGCGATACGGTCCGACGCCGCCGCGGACGGTGTCGTGGTCGCCGACGACGGCACCGTGCGTCCGGCGCCGGGCGCGTCGCCGGTCACCGCCGTCCGTGCCGGAGTCCAGGGTCGGGTCGCCGCGCTGCTCGCGCACGCCGCCGAACTCGACCGCGAGGCGGCGCAGATGCTCTCGCACGAACTCGACGAGCCCGGTCGCGCCGAGAACGCGACATCCTTGCGATTCGGTGGCACCCGCACGGAGGTGCCCGACCTGCCCGGTCCTCCCGCGCCGGGTACCCCGCCCGACGTGGTCGCGCGCTGGTGGGCCGGGCTGGACGAGCGCGACCGCACCGCCCTGCTCTCCGGGCACCCCGCGCTGATCGGAGCACTGGACGGAATTCCGGCCGGCCCGCGCGACGCCGCCAACCGCGCGCTCCTCGGCATCGAACGCCGGCGACTCGAGGGGGTCGCAGCGCAGTTGCAGGCCGAACTCGGCGGCACCGTGTTCGGTGGCCTGTTCATCGACGCGGACGCCGGACTCGAGCAGACGGCCAAGAAACTCGCGGCGATCGACGCGCTCGACGAGGTGCTGGCACGAGGGGACCGGCATCTCCTGGCCCTCGATCTGACGGGCCGGGAGGCGATGGCCGCGGTCGCGGTCGGGAATGTCGACGACGCCGACCGGGTGGCTGTATTCGTGCCGGGTGCGGGCTCCACGCTCCAGGGCAGTCTCGGCGGGTACGACACGCAGGTCTCGGCGTTACGCGATCAAGCGCATCAGCACCTCGGTGACGCCGCGGAGAACGGCGGCAGGGTCGCCGCAGTCACGTGGCTGAACTATCAGGCGCCGCAATGGGGTTGGGGACTGGCGTATACCGAGCGCAGCCCCGTCTCCGAACTCGCGGCACAGATCGCGGCACCACGCCTGTCGGGTTTCCTGGACGGTCTCGGGGCATCGAGGGCCGACGCCCCCGACATCACCGTGGTGGGGCATTCCTACGGCGCCGTCGTCGCGGGTCTCGCGCTCCAGCAGGGTGCCGACGCCGACGCCGCGGTGTTCCTGGGCGCGCCGGGGATCGGCACGGACGACGTGCGCGATCTCGGATTGTCCGAGGGTGCAGCATATCTGGTGGAGGCCAGGTGGGATGCGTTTGCCGACGTGGGCACTTTCGGCGGCGACCCGAGCTTCCTCGACGGGCTGACGCACCTGCCCTCGGGTGCGGGCGCGTCGGCCACCGGAGAACCACTCACCGCGATCACCGGGCACAGTTCCTATCTCCAACCCGGTTCGACGAGTTCCTACCAGGTCGCCGCGGTCGTCTCCGGTGCTGCGGGACGAGGTGCAGCATGAGGCGCGCGGTGATCCGCGCCGCGGTACTGCTCGCTGTTCTCGTTGCCCTACCCGCCTGCGGTCCACGTCCGGTCCCCGTTGCGAAGCCGGAACCGGTGGCATCGACGAGCAGAGGTGCCGTCGCGTTCTACACCGGCGCGCAGCGCTCCGTCCTCACCGCGCTGTCCGCAGAATTTCCGGACCTGCACTTCACGCCGCGGTTCGCGCGAACGTCGACCGCGTGCACTTTGCCTGACGGCGCCGTCGGCGTCCTCGTGCACCTGCCCATCTACGGATCGGAGGTGCCGGTGCCTGCCGACGCGCTGAGCCGGGCCGCTGCGGTGGTCGAGAAGGTCGCGGCACGTTCGGGATTCCACGAACCGCTCGTCATGCCGCCGGATGTGGGATTCGCGTTTCGGATGTTCGCCGCGGACGGTTCGTACATCACGTTCGGGAGCTACGTCGCGTCGACGGTCGCCCTCACCACCGGCTGCTACCGGCAGTGACCCCGGTGGCGAGTTGTCCCCGATTGTCTCCGGGCTGTCGGCTACGCTCGTGCTTTCCGTGCTGAAACCTGCGAGTCGGCGAGGGGACAGGATATGCGTCCGATGCTCGGCATTGCCGTGGACGACGGTGAGGTGTGCGCGGTACTCGTCGACGCCGACGTGCCTTCGCTCGGACCGTTCGACTCTCAGCGGCTGGTTCCGGAACGCGGTGCGGCCGCTGCAGACACCGCGGCGCGCGCCGTCGTCGCAATGACGGAGCGAGCCGCGACGGCCTCGTTGGCGATCCAGGCGATCGGGCTGACGGTGACGCCCGGCGGCGCCGACGAGGCCCAGGACATCGCTGCCGCGATCGGGGCTGTTACCGACAGCGCCGTCCAGGTCGTCGACCTCGACGACGCGCGGCTGGCGTACCTCGCCGGTGCTCCGGAACTCTCGTCGACCCCGGTGCTCGCAGTCCACACCCGCACCGGAGGCGTCGAATCCGCCTCGATCGTCGACACGGGGTCGCGTGCCGTGCTCGCGTCGGTCTCTCCGTCCGGCGATGTGTTCGGCGGGTACTCCGAATCGCTGCCGGAGGCGATGGACGAAGCGATCGCCCGCGCGGGACGGACGCCGCAAGCCCTGGTGTTCCTCGACCTGCAGCCCGGCGACGCCGGACCGGCGAGGGAACTGGCAACGATCCTGGGCGTCCCGTTCGTCACTCCGCACGGCGTGCCCTGGCATCGCGCGACCGGTGCATCGCTCGTCGCTGCGAAACGGACCGAACCGGTGGCCGCCGCCGCGCCTGCACCCGGCCGGGGCAGGGGAGCGGCCCTCCTCGCCGCTCTCGTCGCACTGGTCGCGATTCTCGGTGGCGGCCTCGCCGTGGCCGTCGGCGGGATCGCGCAGACGAACGGTTCCACGCCGGATGATCCGGGCACCTCGCTGTCACCCTCTGCACCCGCGCAGGAACCTGCACCCGCGCAGGAACCTGCACCCGCGCAGGAACCGGCGTCGGTGGCGGTGCCGGTACCGGAAACGCCTGTCGCGGTGACACCGGACCCGTGCGAAGCAGCGCGGCCGGTGTCGTGGCCCGCCCGCGCGTCCGACCCCGACCTGCCCGGCCCCTCCGGAGCGGGAGCGGATCGCGGCCCCGGTACCACCGGCCCCGGCGCCGTCGGTCCCGACGGGGCCGTACCCGCAGAGCCGGATCCGTGCGCACCGGAGCGCCCCGTCGTGCCCTGACGCCGAACGCCGTGTCAGAGGCGCAGTCCCGCGCCCGCCCGGATCATCGCGCCGGTGTCCGACGCGACCACGACATCGGTGAAGCGGGTGCGATAGTCGCCGAGATCGTCGCCGACCGAGCCCACGACCGCGACCACGGGCACGCCGTCACAGCGCGCGAGAATCGCCGAGACGATCTTGCCCGCGCGCGACTGCCCGTCGAGCCTGCCCTCGCCCACGACCACCAGGTCCGCATCGCGCACGGCAGCGTCGAAACCCACGGAGTCGAGCACGAAGTCGGCACCGGAGCGCAGTTCCGCCCCGAACCGTGCCCACATGCCACCGGAAAACCCACCCGCGGCACCGGTTCCGGCGACCTCTCGCGGGTCGCGGGGGAGCGACAGGGCAGTCTCCTCGAGGCGGCGGGCCAGGGCCTCGACTGTCGCGGGATCGGCGCCCTTCTGCGGTCCGAACACCCGCGCCGCATCGGTGTACCGGGTCGTGACGTCCGTCAGGACCGTCACTCGTGCGCCACCGAGGCCGCCGGCGTCGTCGATCGCGGCGATGGCGCCGAGTCCACCGTCGGTGGTCGCAGATCCGCCTGCCGCCACGACGATATGGCGGGCACCGCGCTGCGCCGCTGTGGCCATGAGCATTCCGGTGCCGTAGGTGTCCGCCGTGACCGCGTCGCGCGGGCCGTCGTGTGGCGTGGTGATGCCGCTCGCCGCGGCGAGTTCGACGACGGCGGTGCCGTCCGGGCCGATGCCGAACACAGCCCGGCACGGCACCCTCCACGGATTCACCGCGTCGGCCTCGACGCGCTCGAGGCCGAGGGGGCCGAGCAGGGCGTCGAGGGTGCCTTCACCACCGTCGGCGACGGGCATGCGCACCGCACGGTGTCCTGCGGACTCGGCGCCGGTGGCCACGGCCTCGGCAACGTCGGCCGCGCCGTACGTGCCCTTGAAACTGTCGGGTGCGATCAGAATCCGCACGGCACCCGCCGATCGGTCGCCGGACCGTGCGCCGTCACCGCAGCACCCCGTGCGCCGTCACCGCAGGACCCACTCGAAGGCCTGCGCGTCGGAGCGCGCACCCTGGCGCGCCCGGGAGCGGTTCGGTTCGCCGAGTTCGGTGACGAGGCCCTCGCCGAGGTGCACGAGCGCACCGAAACCGGCCGGTGTCAGCCACGACGGACGTGTCGCGAACAGCAGGTCTTCGCTCGCGGTGTTGCCGCTTGCTCCCGGCGCGAACGGGCAACCGCCGAGTCCAGCGAGCGCGCCGTCGACCACGCTCGCCCCGGCCGCCACCGCTGCGAGACTGTTCGCGACACCGAGGCCCCAGGTGTCGTGGCCGTGGTAGACGATGCGCCGCTGCGGTGATTCCGTGCGCACCCGGGTCACCAGTGCCGATACCTGACCGGGTACCGCCTGACCCAGGGTGTCGGCGAGGACGATGTCCGCCGCGCCGTCGGTACGCGGGTCGTTCGCGATCTCCAGCATCCGGTCGGGGTCGACCGGACCGTCGAACGGGCAGGTGAACGCCGTGGCGAGACACAGTTGGATGCTGCCCCCCACGGCGTGTGCTTGGTCCACGGCAGCCGGCATCGCCTCGAGGCTCGCGTCGGTGTCGCGGCCGATGTTGGCTCGGTTGTGAGCGTCCGACACCGAGAAGCAGTATTGGAAGCGGCGTACGCCTGCCGCGATCGCCTTCTCCACGTGCCGTGGGGTCGCGACCCACACCCAGCACCGATCGAGTTCTTCCGGGGTGAGTGCCGACACCAGTTCGAGGGTGTTGGCCATCGGAGGAACGAGATCGGGGCGGGCGAGCGACCCGATCTCCAGTTCCGGTACCCCTGCGGCGAACAGGGCCCGCACCACCTCGACCTTGCGTTCGGTGGACAGCATCTTCCCGGTGAGCTGCAGGCCGTCACGCAGCGTCACGTCCCGCAGGATCGCCACGTCCGCCTGAGGATCGTTGCCGGTCTTCGGATCGGTCAACCTCGTGCCTCCACCCTCTCGCGCATCGTTCTCGTCGGACCCAGTATGGTCGCGCGGCAAGACGAGCACGATTCGTGGACACACCGCGTGCCCGGCGAAGGATCTGTGACAAGTGACACTATCCTTCGGATCGGATGGAGACTTGCCGGAAGGTACGGGGAAATGAGTGTGTTCGTAGGGAAAGCGCTGCTCTGGTTCGCGCTGCTCATCGGTCTGGTCGGAGCCGGCATCGCCGTGTACGCCCTCCATGTCCACGGCGCGGTGGGCTCGCTCATCGTGGCCTCGGTTGCGGGGCTGGTGTTGCTGCGTTTGCGGTCGGAAGCTCAGGGCGACACCGAACGTGATGCCGCCGCGACGTGATGCGCGCTGGTCCCGCTGAGCGTGCACGCGTCGGCGGAAGGCTCGCCGACGGGCCGAAATGTATGCTTGGCGGCCGGGTGTCCTGATCAGGGCGTCGGTCGCGGAAACGGTGTCCGCGGCCGTCCCTTCGGTCGTGGAAGAGGAGCAACAGGTCGTGTCGCTGTGGTCGCGGGCATTGTCGGTCGAGGAACTCGAGGACCGGCCGTGGAGTGAGCTGATGCCGTGGCTCGATCGGTACGGGTCGGCGCGTACTGTCGCGCTCTCGGCGCTCGCCCCTACCGCCCGGTGGTGGGAGGTCCAGTCGCCGGCCGACACCGCGCACGAGGCGGGGATTCCCGAGATGTGCGCGGAGCTGGCCCGGATCTACGTCACCGATCACCCGGACCTGCGCTTCGCGGATGCGTTGCGTCGCGAGGTGGAAGTGCCGGTCTCCGCGCTCGACCTCGATGCCGCCGCGGCAACGGTGATCGCGCGCCTTCCGCACGCGCCCACCACCGCCGAGTTGTTCAGTCGCAGTCCGGCGGACCTGTTCGTGGTGCGTGGTTCCGACCGCGAAACCGTCGACGAGATCGTGTGTGCGGTCCTCGTCGCGACGGTGCTGCGCGACTCGGACTCCGCTGCTTCCGCGCCCGGGACCGCCGAGATGTCTGCGGGTTCGAGGACAGATGTACCGGCGCTCGACCTGCTCCTCGAGGACCTCGCGCAGCTGGCACGCTGGCGCATGCTCAGCGGCGACCACGAGAGTCCCCTGCTGCGTGTGGAACTCGACGAGGGAGCGCCCGAGGAGGTCCGGACCGTGGCAGCGCGTATCCGTGCGCTGACCGCCCTCGATCTCCCGGTCGCCCCGCCGGGCGACCCCATTGCCGAGCTCGGCGACTACATCGAGGCGCTGCCCGAACCGGAACGTCAGGCGCTGCGACGACGGGTCCGGGACGGCGTCGACGACCCGGCGGCACCGTCGACGTTCCCGTTCGGCACGGCGGTCGGTGATCTGCTCGCGGCGTTGCGCGTGCGGGTACGGCCGGTCGCCTCGTTCGACCGGATCCTGCGCGACTTTCCGGTCCTCACCCGTCCGGTCCCGGCGCTCGACGCGCCGTTGTGGAAGGTATTGCACCGCCTCGACGACCGATTCGAGGTGGCCGACGGCTGGGTGGCGGTTCCCGATCTGCCCGAAGCGGAGAAACAGACCCGGGCACTGCTCGCGGAATTCGAATCCGGCAACGGGGTCGTCGAACCCGCCGCCGTGCAGGCGACCTGGACGCTGCCGCCGGACGAGTTCGCCGCGTGGACGGAGTACTGCGGGACCGCGATGTTCGAGGGCAGGCTCCTCGCGCCGCGCGACGACCTCCCCGGCCGCGCCGCCCAGGTGCTCGAAGTGCTGGGTGATCCGCACACCGCCGACGAACTCGTCGCCCGCATGGGCGTGAACGCCGACGTGCACACTCTTTTCGCGGAACTGTCCGACGACGAGCGTTTTGCGGTCGCCGACGACCGGTGGTCGCTCGTGGAGTGGGACACCGATGTGGTGACCGCGATCCGCAACCGCATCGCGCGTCTCGTCGACGATCGACACGGCAGCGCTCCGGCCGACGTCGTCGAGACCGCGCTGGTGGAGCGGTTCGGGATCTCCGGCGATTCGGCCCGTACCTTCGCTGCCGGGGGCGAATTCGAGGTGGTCGACGGTCGCGTGCGACGCCGGCCGCGTGCCCACGTGCCGGTGTCGAAACCCGAGCGGACCCGCCGGCTCTACCGGCTCGACGACGGCTGGCGCCTGCGCATTCCGGTCACGCGCGATCACGTGCGCGGTGCCGAGTGTGCTGTGCCGTCGGCGGTTGCCGCGATCGTCGGGTGCGATCCGGGGAGCGAGATCGTTCTGCCTTCGCGCCTGGGAGGACAGACGCTGCGCTGGGCCGGGCCCGCACCGCTACTCGGGTCGATCCGCAGATTCCTCGAGGACCTCGGGGTGGATGCGGACGGGGAACTCTTCCTCGATTTCCGCGCCGACGGCCATTTCGACGTGCTGCCGCTGCGCACGGTCGCCGACAACGCCGAACCGTTGCGCAAGGCGCTCGCGCTGGTCGGGCACACGACTCCTGAGGTAGTCCCCGAGGACCGAATGGCCGAGGCGTTCGCGACGGCTCTGGGCCTGGGTGCGGAAACCCGGCCTCGTCGAATTCTGTCCGCCTACCGGGCCCGCCGGGAGACCGACGTGGTCGCCCTCCTCGAAGAAGCGTGGATACGCGTGCGGAGCTGAGCACGCTCACCGGACGATCGGTCGCGGCTATTGCGCCGACGTGCCGCCGACTGTGATCGCCTGGAACTGTTCGTGCAGGGCTTCTGTGAGTTCGCGAACCTCGGGAACGAGGTCGGGATCGACGATGATCGTCACTGTCAGGGTGCCGGCATACGACAGTGCCACGAAGGCGACGCCCACGTTTCCCGTATTGACGATCAGCGGCACAATCGCGGTGACCCTGGCTCCGGCGACCCTCAGCGGTGACGACGGGCCCGGCAGGTTGGACAGAAACGAATTGACCAGGTGCTGCCGATCCACGAACCAACGGAAGATCCGGATGGCTGCCAGGGCGCGGAACAGCGGGCCGAGCAGGGCCGCCGACCGCCCTCGCACGTTCGATTTCTGTGCACGGGTGCTGCGGGAAACGGAAACCAACCGCTGCGCCGGAGTTCCGGCCAGTGGTACCCGGACAGGCATGACGCCGACCTGATTGCCCAATTCCCCGTCCGTGTTCGCACCGCGAGCAGAGACCGGAACCGAGATCACCAACTCGGACGGGGACTCGCCACGCGTGCGCAGGATATCGGCAAGCGCACCGGAGGTGGCGACCAGCAGCACATCGTTGACAGTCGCGCCCCATCGCCGCCCCTCCACACGGGTCGCGTCCAGATCCACCTCGACCGTCCCGACCGCACGTCGAACACCCGTGGGCGCATTGAACGAACATCGCGGGGCACGTCCACCGATGCCCCGTCCGAGTTCCGCCCACGCCGCAGGAAGACCCGCGACGGACTGTGGAACTCGGCGCAGGCTGCGAAGCCGTTCGATCACGTTGTCGGCGAGCAGTTCTCTCGTCCTCGGCTTCGGACAGGCCCGGTGCCGGTCGGGCGGAATCGAGCGGCCCAGCTCGTCCGAGACGTCTGCTCCGTCGACCAGATGCGCCAGCACGGCCAGTCCTCCGATCCCGTCGGCCAGCACGTGATGCATCACCATCACCAGTGCTGTGTTCCCGTGCGGATCCGCGATGTCGGTGACGATAATCGCGCGCCACAGCGGCCGCGACCGCGGCAGTGGCCGGGTAAGTGCGTCCACCGCGAGTGCCATGGCGGCATCCCGGCTGCCGGGAACCGGGCATCGCACCTGCGACAGGTGAGCATCGACGTCGAAGTGCTCGTCGTCCAGCCAGTAGGGTCGGCCGAGCCCGAGCGCAGGTTCGGACAGGCACTGCCGCAGTCGCCGAATCCCGGTCAGTCGTTCGGTGAGCTCGGCCTGCAGCGCCACCGGGTCCGGCTCGACGTCACCGGCGAGGAAGATCGCGGCACCGACGTGGAGGGGCACCGGCCCGACATCCGAGACGAGTTCGGTCAGGTCGCCGGGACCGATGCGCTCTATCCGACTCGGGTCCGCCACCCCTCCAGGATCGCAGGTATCGCTCTCTGCCACGGGTGCACCGGACCGGGCGAGCCGGACTCGGCCCGGACACAGAAACCAGGGGGTCCGGTAAAGGTGACTCTGCGCCGCCGCCGGCTGCCGCCCACGATCGAGGGCACCTGATGCGTTCGGTTCTCGTCCGTAGCACGATGGAGCAATGACCGACGCGAGCACCGAACCCACCGCCACCGATTCCGTCGTGGACGCGCTGCGCGGGGCCGTGGCGTCCGTGGAAGCGGCCATTGTCCGTCTCGAGGGCGAAGATGCGGCTCCGGACACCGTGGAAAGCGTGCTCGCATCCGTAGGGGCGCCCGCGCTGGGCGATGTCGTCACGCGCCACAACGCCCTGACCAGGGCTGCCGCGATAGTCGACCACCGCGGCACGCTGCCCGACGCAGACTGGACGCCGCTGGCCGAGCTCGGGTCGCGGCTCGACGAGACCGTCGCGCGCGTGCAGGCTCACGCGTCGGCCCTGCTCGACGGAGCCGACGCGGACAGGCCGGTGCAGGAGCACCTGGAATACCTGCACACGATCGCGGTCGAGGAACGACTGGGCGAGACACTCCAGTTGCTCGTGCTGGTCGAGGACTGTCTGTTTCTGTGGCACCGGGTGCGCATCGCCCGGGAGGGCTCCGATCCGGAGGTCGTCGCGGCTGCCCGGTCGGCGCTCGCCCGGCACTTCGAGGGGGACGCCGACCTGTTGCGACGGGCGCGCAGGGCCCTGGCGCGGTTCGCGGAGGGATCGCCGCTCGAGGTGGTCCGCCGGCTGTCCTCGAGCCGCAGCACCCGCGCACTGTCGACACTGCGGCGCGATCTCGACGACTACCGCGCGGCCTTCCGGGCCGATGACGCCGGCTGGCTCGCGGACGAAGATCCGGATGTCGCCGAGGCGCTCGACTCCATCGACAGTCCCCTCAAGGCGGTCGGCGGAGCGCTCGGCGACGTCCTCGAGCGCGGTCGTGCCCGGGTGACGGAAACGTTGAGCCGCGACGACGGGGACAGGGCAGACGGGGACACGCCAGATGGGGACAGGGGATCTGCCGCGGATCCCGACCGGGCGTAACGCCCTCTAGCCCACGGATACCTCGAGCTGCTAGGTTCGCTTTATATCCCTAGATGCTCTAGGTATGGAGGGTTCGTGTTCATCGACAAGGATCTGGTCGCAGCCTCGGCGACGCCCCTGGTACTCGGCATACTCGCCGAGGGCGAGTCCTACGGATACGCAATCCTCAAGCGGGTCAACGAGCTGTCCGGCGGTCGCATCCAATGGACCGACGGAATGCTCTACCCCCTGCTACATCGCCTCGAGCGCGCGGGCTATGTGGTTGCGAGCTGGCATATCGCCGAGAACGGCCGTCGGCGCAAGCACTACACACTCACCGACGCCGGCACCGAGATGCTCGTCGAACGCGCGGCGCAATGGTCGGTCGTCGCCGCGACCCTCGAGAAGGTGTGGCAGTCCGCGCTGCCCCCGGCGGCAGAAGGGTTGACGTGATGGACGCCGACGCGCAACTCGAATCCCAGATCGCCCGCTGGCGCGGCTACGTCTCCGGTCACCGGGTGATTTCCCCGCTCGACGTCGACGAGATGGAAGGCCACCTGCGGGATCAGGTCGAGGATCTCTCGGCTGCCGGGCTGACGTCGAGCGAAGCATTCCTGGTCGCGGTGGGACGCATGGGCAGCGTGGACGAGATTTCTCGCGAGTTCGCCCGCGAACATTCCGACCGCCTGTGGAAGCAACTCGTGCTCGTTCCGGCAGGCACCGAGTCCGCCTCCGGCCGGCATCCGCGTGAGCTGGGCGTGGTGATCGCGCTCGCGGCCTGCGCGGGGGTGGCCGTCAAAGCCGGACTGGAGTGGCTCCCGGAGCAGGCACTGGTACGCAATGCGTCGCTGTTCGTGTTGCCGTTCCTCGTCGCATACTTCGCCTGGAAGCGCGATATGCCGGTGCGCGCCGCGGTGGCCCTGGCGATTCCGTTCCTGCTCACGGCGTCGGCGCTGAACCTTTTCCCGTTCGTCGCCGCCGGCTCCACCGAAATCATCGCGGCGATCCACGCCCCCATTCTGTTGTGGCTCGTCGTGGGAGTCGCGTACGTGGGAGGCGAGTGGCGATCCCAACGGCGGCGGATGGACTTCGTGAGGTTCACCGGGGAGTGGGTCGTCTATCTGACCTTGCTCGCGCTCGGCGGCGCGGTCCTCGTCGGACTCACCCTCGGGGCCTTCGGTGCCTTGGGCGTCGACGTCGAGTGGTTCCTCGAACAATGGGTCGTGCCCTTCGCGCCTCCCGGAGCGATGATCGCGGCGGCCTGGCTCGTCGAGGCCAAACAGGAGGTGATCGAGAACATCGCTCCCGTCCTCACCCGGGTGTTCACGCCGCTCACCGTCGCGATGCTGCTCGCGCTGTTCGTCGCGTCCGTGGCATCGCGCAGCATCCTGGGCGTCGATCGCGAACTGCTCATCCTCATGGATCTGATCCTGGTGCTGGTCCTCGGGCTGTTGCTGTATTCCATCTCCGCCCGCGACCCGCACGCGCCTCCGGACGTGTTCGACACTCTTCAGGTCGTTCTGGTCGCCGCAGCGCTGGCCGTCGACGCACTCATGCTCGCCGCGATGCTCACGCGGATCGCCGAGTTCGGATTCACCGCCAACAAGGTGACGGCGCTCGGGCTGAACCTGGTCCTGCTGGTCAACCTGGTCGGGGCCGGATGGTTCGGCGTCCGCTTCTTGCGCCGCCGTTGCGGTTTCGACGCCGTGGAACGCTGGCAGACGCGGTACCTGCCCGTCTACGGCGTGTGGGCCGCGGTTGCGGTCGTCGTCATCCCGCCGCTGTTCGGGTTCGGGTAACGACCGGGGTCTACCGATCCTCCGGCGTGACGAGGCCGGTACGGAAGGCGATCGCGACGAGGCCGGCGCGGTCGCGCGCACGCAGTTTGGTGAGGATGCGGGTCACATGCGTGCGGACCGTTGCGGGACTGATGAACAGCTTCGAGCCGATCCCCTCGTTCGACAGACCCAGGCCGACCTCGGCAAGGATCTCGCGTTCCCGGTTCGTGAGTCCGTCGAGTTGCCCGGTGTCGCGCGCGCCTGCCCCGCGTGCGGCGGCCTGCATCACGCGCCGGGTGACAGTCGGCGAGAGCATGGCGTCCCCGCCCGCCACGGTGCGGATCGCGTTGCGGAGATCTCCGGGTGCGGTGTCCTTCACGAGGAAGCCGACGGCACCCGCACGGATCGCGTCGAGCACGTTGTCGTCGGTGTCGAATGTCGTGAGTACCACCACGTGCACGCGGGAAAGCGCCGGATCGCCGATGATCCGGCGGGTCGCGGCGATCCCGTCGGTCCCGGGCATCCGAATATCCATCAGCACCACATCGGGACGCGTCTCGGTGACCACGCGCACGCCTGCGTCCCCGTCGTCCGCCTCGCCCGCCACCACGATGTCGTCCGTGCGCTCGAGCAATGCGCGCAGTCCTTCACGCACAAGAGCCTGATCGTCGACGAGCACGACCCGGATCATGACGGACCTCCTGCGGGAATGCGGGCATCGACGACGAATCCTCCGCCGTCCGGAGTACCGGTGTCGACGGTCCCGCCCAGCAACGCGACGCGTTCGCGCATGCCGGTCAGGCCCCATCCGGTGGTGCGGCCACCCCGCGACCCGCGGCCGTTGTCACTCACGCAGACTCGCAGTACATCGTTGTGGTGGTCCAGGGCGACAACGACTCTCGTCGCATCGGAATGACGGAGGACGTTGCTCAGAGCCTCCTGGATCACCCGGTACGCGGTCGCGTCCACCACGGCGGGCAGTGTTGCCGGGGTGCCCCGGGATTCGATGTGCACCGCTACGCCTGCGTCGGAGACGGTGTCGACGAGTCGAGGGATCTCGGCGAGTCCGGGTGTAGGCGAGTGGTCCCCGCGTGCTGTGGTGCCGGCGGGGGAGCGGAGTGCCTCGACCGTGGCATGCAGTTCGGACACCGCGCGCGAACACGAGTCGCGAACGGCCACCAGCGATCGGCGTGCGAGGGCGGGATCGTCGTCGAGGGACTCGGCAGCCACGTCGGTGTGCAGCGAGATCACGGACACGGTGTGCGCGAGCAGGTCGTGGAGATCGCGTGCGATCTGCAGCCGTTCGCGTTCGACGCGACGGGCGGCCTCGCGTTCGCGCTCGAGGCGGGCCGCGTGTTCCCTGCGGACCAGTTCTCGGCCGAGTGCGCGTCTGGACCGCACGCTGTCGCCCAGTGCGATCACTGCCGCCATCAGACCCACCGACCCCGCCGATTCGAATCCGAGCAGGTAGGCAAGATCATCGCCCTGGAACATCCTGACCGCTGTCGAGAGGATCACCAGCGCGCCCGAAACGGCGATCGCGCATCGCAGGTGCCCGGACTCCGCGGCCGAGTACAGCGCCACCGCAAGCGGGAGGGCCAAGCCGATGGGCGGGAACCCCAGGGCGTAATACGCCACCAGGACGGCGGCCGTGACGAGCAGAACGGTAACCGGGCGCTGCCGGCGGAAGAAGACCGGTGCGGCGAACAACGCGCCGAACAGGAAGGCGAGCGCAGGTGGCCCCTGCTCGCCGCCCCCGAGATCGGCGGCGATCGCGATGCAGATGATCGCGAACAATCCCCCGGCGAGGAGCGCATCGGTCGTGCGGTCCTGCCGGAACATATTTCCGGCTGCTGGGCTGGTCTGCGCGGAGATGGTCGGTGCCTTTCCTCCGGTCGTGCGTGTGATCACCGTTCCGGGCGGCAGTGACGGAGTACCCGGCGATCCCGCCCGCACGTGTGGCGATCGGCGCTACGTCGGCGAGATTACCGGCGGCCGCCTGGGCCCGGCACAGAAATGCGCGTACGGCGAGGGTCGTCCCCTCGCCGTACGCCCGCGAGCGGAACTACCGGGCGTGTCACCCGACCCGAGCCTCGACCGGCACGGGCGTGGACGTGCGAGCCGTGAGCGCCTTGAACAACGCGACGAAGGCCAGGACGGCAGTCACGCCGCTCATGGTCAGACGAACCCAGTGGCCTGTCTCGAACTCGACCGCGGTCTGTCGGAGTACTTCGACAGAATGCACGGCGGTCCCTTCGTCGAACATGATCGTGTTCCGTGGCCAGAAGTAGAAGGCCGAGAACGCGAACTCGCCGAAGACCAGCGAGATCAGGCTCGCCACCGCCCACGGCCGGAGCTTCTTGTCGCGCCGGAGCAGGAACACGGACGCCGCTGCGAGGGCTACCGTCAGCGCACCCAGAGGCGGGAAGAAGTCCGACGGACCGGCTTCCGACATGAACTCGACGGTCAGATCCAGAGACGCCGGGGGATCGTGGAAAACGTTGGGGTAGAGGATGACTGTTTCGGTGAGGATTGCACCGAACGCGATGAGCGTGACCCAGCTGTAGGCCACGATCACCGCGGTACGGGGCGAGAAAGTGTTGTGTGTCATGGTGACGACGCTAGTTTTCCGGCGTGTCACCGTCGTCCGTCCGGCGACGTAACCGCAGTACGACTTCCGACGTAGGCCGGATTACCGGAGTGCGTCCAGCGCCTCGCCGATCGGCGTGTCGCCGTTGTTGAATTCGATGGTGAGACCGGCGGTTTCGGGTCGCTCGAGTACCGCGGCGGCGACGGCCGCCACATCCGCACGCGACACTTCGCCCGGTTCGGTCGCGCCGTGACCCGCGATGTCGATGCGGCCCGTGGGCGGATCCAGCGTGAGTTTGCTCGGCCCGAGGATCGTCCAGTCCAACTCGGCGGCCCGCAGATGCGTGTCGGCCGCGGCCTTCGCCTCGGCGTAGGCGTAGAAACTGTTGTCCTCCGGCACACCGTGATCTGGACGCGACCCGTAGTACGAGATCATCACATACCGCCGGACACCCGCCTGCTGCGCCGCCGTCATCGATGCGATCGCGGCGTCGCGATCCACGGCGTATGTGCGGAGCGCGCTGCCCCCGCCTGCGCCTGCGGACCACACGACCGCATCGTGACCCTGCAGCAACTCGTTGAACGCGAGCGCATCGAGTTGTTCGACGTCGGCAACCACCGGCGTGCCACCGGCGGCGCGCACGTCGTCGGCGTGGTCGGGATTGCGGATGACCGCGCTGACCTCGTGGCCGGCGTCGGAGAGGAGACGTTCGAGGTGGAGCGCCACCTTGCCGTGTCCGCCGAAAACCGCGATACGTGCCATGTCGATGCTCCTAGCGTCGTGGGGAATTCTTCCGGTGTGCATGCCCGTATTCGTTCGTCTCTACGCGTGGGCGTCCTCGGCGCACGCGTTCGAGGGCCGTCGCGACGAGGTGTTCGGCAATGGCGAGGGACGACGTGGCGCCGGGTGACGGGGCGTTGCACAGGTGAACGAGGCGTCCCTGTCCGGTGATGACGAAATCGTCTTCGACGCTGCCGTCGGCGTTCATCGCTTGCGCCCGGACACCGCGCGGTCCGGCGTGCACGACACCGCTGTTGTGGCCGGTCCAAGAGCAGCACCGGCGGCAACACAGTTCCGGTGTTACGTAAAAGTGTTACGGTGTCCGGTATGGCCTACAAGTACGAAGCCGTCGCAACCGATCTCCAGCACCGGATGACGTGGAACGAATGGGCAGTCGGCGACCAGCTCCCGGGGATCCACGAGCTCGCGGCTCACTACGCGGTGTCGCCGTCCGTGGTGAAGGACGCGCAGGAAGTGCTGCGGAAGGAGGGGTTCATCGAGACGCGGCAGGGAAGGGGCTCCTTCGTCGTCTCGATCCCGGAACCGGGGGACATGACGCTCGGCATCCGACGGCACCTCGAGGCGATCCGGGCGGATCTTGCCGAGGCCCGCGACGCGGTGGTGCGCGCGGAACGCCGACTCGCGGAGCTGAGCGAAACAGTCGTGTAGGACGCATGACAGGCCTGTGGCCCGCAGATCTTCCGGATCTGCGGGCC
>NZ_JAXION010000101.1:0-16145 GCF_049311045.1 Rhodococcus sp. 7Tela_A2
GCCGGCAACGGGTCGGGCATTTACCGCACCGGGCGCTGCGTCTCACTCTCGATGACGGGACTGTCGGCGACGGGAGAGACAGCGGGGGTGGACTCGGTGCGATTCCGGTAGGCGGCCCGGGCGTTCTCGTCCGATTCGAGAACGACGGACTGCAGTCCGAACGCGCCGGAGATCCGGTGCCGGGCCGCCTCCGGCATCAAACGCAGGACGGCGAGGATGGCGCCCGCGGTCCGGGGCACGTAACGCAGACCCGGACGTCCCGAGCCGATCACCGCGGTGATCGCCTGGGCGACATCCTCGGGACCCACCATCGCGACGCGCTGGATCAACGCGTTGGGCTTGATGCCCGCGATCAGTTCGGTGCGTACGAATCCCGGCGCGATCGTCGAGACCGTGACGCCGGAACCGGCGAGTTCCTGCCGCAGCACGGAGCCCAGACCGATCACCGCATGCTTGGTGGCCGAGTACACGGCGATCCCCGGTGCGCCCTCGATGCCGACGATGGACCCGAGGTTGACGATGTGACCGTGCCCCTGCTCGGTGAAGCGCGCGGCCGCGAGTTTGCAGCCGATGATCACGCCCCGCACGTTGATGTCGATCTGGCGGTCGGACACCGCGTCGGACTCGTCGAGGAACCGTCCGGTCGGCATGATGCCGGCGTTGTTGACCACGACGTCGAGTCCGCCGAGTTCGATTGTGGCGAGATCGAGAAACTGCTCGAACGAACCGCGGTCGGTGACGTCGAGTGGCAACCCGAGGACGGTCGAACCGAATCGTGCGGTCAGCGCGGCAGCCGTTTCCTCCACCAGGGCCGTATCGATGTCGCCGATGACGACCTGTGCTCCGGCGCGGAGAAGGGCCTCCGCGGTCGATCGTCCGATACCGCGTGCGCCGCCGGTGATCGCGACGCGCTTGCCCTGTGCACCTCGGGTCATGTGTTGCCGTCCTTAACTCTCGAGCGGGTATTGCCGTGTGCTCACGCTAGAAAGCGGATCGCCGCAGATCCATGCCGAAAGCGGCTGTTTCTTGTGAATTTCGGCCACGTGGCCGATGATGGCACGTCGTGACGACCTTGGTCCCTCGCCGTGCCGCGACCAGCGCACGGCTTCTCGTGGACTTCGCCCGGGAACGCGGTATCGACACCCATCTGGTTCTCCGCGGCACCGGACTACCGGCCGAGGGACTCTCGGATCCCACGAGCGAGATCACGGACGAACAGGAACTTGCGCTGATCCGGAATCTGGTGGCGGAACTCGACGATGCTCCAGGGTGCGGGTTCACGCTCGGTGCGTCGTATCAGGCCGCCGTGCACGGCATCTACGGGTACGCGTTGATGAGTTGTGCGACCGTCCGAGAGGGGATCGAGGTGGGAACGCGCTACTTCGACCTCTCGTACGCGTTCTCGCGGGCAACGTTGGCGTACGCCGACGGTGAGGTGCGGTTCTCGCTCGACGATCGTGAGGTGCCGCGCGATGTACGGGGATTCCTTCTCGAACGCGACCTGTCCGGAATCCTGGCGCACTGGACGGCGTTGTGGGGCAACCCGGTCGAGGTGCGGCGGATCGAAGTGAACGAGTCGCTGTTCGGTCGCATCGCACCGATGGTGCGTGAACACGGCTACGAGGTGGTGTCTGTATCCGGGCCGCACACGGTCGTGGTGGACGCGGCGGCGGTGGAACGTCCGATGCCCACCGCCAGCGCGGCCGCGTCGTCGGTGCTGCTCGAAGAGTGCGCAGAACTCCTTCAGCGGCGGCGATTCCGCAGTGGAACCGCATTCCGGGTCCGTGAGATCCTGCTTCGTGCCGCGTCGTCGGGTGCGACGCAACAGCGTGTCGCGGGGGAGTTGGGGCTCAGCGTGCGGACGCTGCGGAGGAGGCTCGAGGAGGAAGGAACGTCGTACCGGGAGGTCGTGGCGGAGACGTACAGCGCGGTGGCCGAAGAACTTCTCGGTGCGGGGCTGTCGGTCGAGCGGGTGGCGCACCGCCTGGGGTATTCCGACGCGTCGAGCTTCACGGTAGCTTTCACGAGGTGGACGGGAACGACTCCGGGCCGGCGGGCCAGGGGAGTGCGTGGATGAAGGATAGGCAGCTTGATCCTTTTCAGGGGGAACGGTATTCGCGGCGGGGAAGGACGACGACATGGGAGTAGGGCGCACCCGACATGCGGGTTCGGCGGAGGACGCGACCCTGGATATTCTGGAT
This sequence comes from Rhodococcus sp. 7Tela_A2, assembly GCF_049311045.1. Taxonomy (NCBI): domain Bacteria; kingdom Bacillati; phylum Actinomycetota; class Actinomycetes; order Mycobacteriales; family Nocardiaceae; genus Rhodococcus; species Rhodococcus sp. 7Tela_A2. The sequence continues at coordinate 2,202 of NZ_JAXION010000101.1, forward strand.
CGGACGGAATAAACAAATAACAGAAATATCCGCCATTTCCACCACCAACTCGTCTCGATCCCGCCACTCACCAACACTTCACGTCACTCGCAACTTACGCCGGAGGTCTGTCGAAGTAGCGGGCGAGCCTGCGATGCCGGTGAGCGAACAGTCCCGCGATCACGCGGTGCGCCACGGAATCGACGATCGGTACACCCGACAAGGGCGCGCGCAACTCGAAGGTGAGGCGATCGTGGACACGGGTTCCGCCGGACGGCAGCGGTTGTAGTTCGCGTTCGTGCTCCCAGCGGCGCAGGAGCACCATGCTGGACTTCTCGTGGAACCGGCGACCGGGTTCGACGGCAGCGACGGTGAGGTCATCGAATTCGACCGGCAGTACCCCGAAGAGCAGGAGCGGTGCACGGCCCAGGCGCACGCCGACCGGCACCTCGTCGATGGACAGGCCCCGGACCGCACGCGGCATGCGCATCGACAGCACGGGAGCGAGTTCGTCGTTGATACCGCCGGGATCTGTGATGCGGGCCCAGACCGCGGGGATCGTGGCGGGAAGGACCGACTCGTGTTCGACGACGACACATCCCACTGTGGGCACCCTTCCCTCGGGGGAAGGACGATAGCAGGAGTGTTACTGCGATCCCGAGAAGGACGAGGACAGCAGGATTCGGCCTTCGCTCACCTGCGCCGCGTAGGTGCGTACCGATCCGATCCCGTGCGCGGCGCACGCACCCGTGTCGAACGAGAACGCGTACTGATGCAGCGGGCACACCACACCGGTGTGGTCGATCTGCCCGTCGGCCAACGGCCCTCCCTTGTGCGGGCACACGGCGTCGGTCGCGCGGACCGAACCGTCGGACAACAGGAACACGGCGATCTGCCGCCCGTCGACCGTATAGGTGCGCCCCTCGCCGCGGGTGAGACCCGAGACCGGTCCGAGGTCGACGACAGCACTGTCGTCCACGGCGGTCATCGAACGGGGACCTGGGGGAGAGGCAGCAACGGCAGCGACGGCGCAAACTGCGCGGGAGACTTCGGGTCCGAACGGTCGAGCCAGGGATCACGGTAGCCGGCGACGGCGATCTCGACGCGTTCGTCCAGTCCGGACACCAGGTTCTCCTCGTCTCGAATCAGCAGGTCCTGTAGTCGGTCCAGACCGATGCGCGGCACGAAGGCGTAGGTCCGCTCGAGCCACTGCGCGTTCTCGCGGTAGTACTGGATGAACCGTCCCGCCACGGAAAGCACCTCGTCGGCGGAGTCCACGGTCGCGAGAAGGTCACCTTTTCGGACGTGTGCACCGGCGGCGCCGCCGACGTAGATATCCCACCGCCCGTCGCCGACGGCGACCACCCCGAGGTCCTTGCACAGCGCCTCGGAACAATTGCGGGGACACCCCGCCACCGCCAGTTTGAGCTTGGCCGGTGTCTCGAGCCCCTGGAAGCGTTCCTCGAGTGCGATACCCAGATTCGTGGAGTCGCCCAGACCGAACCGGCAGAAATCGCTGCCCACGCAGGTTTTCACAGTGCGGAAACTCTTGCCGTAGGCGAAACCCGACGACATATCGAGATCGGCCCAGACCTTCGGCAGGTCCTCCTTCTTGATGCCGAGGAGATCGATCCGCTGACCACCGGTGACCTTCACCATGGGCACCCGGTACTTGTCGGCGACGTCGGCGATCCGGCGCAACTGATCCGGTGTGGTCACCCCGCCCTTCATCTGAGGCACGACCGAAAATGTGCCGTCCCGCTGGATATTGGCGTGCACACGGTCGTTGATATAGAGCGCGCCACGCTCGTCGACCCAGTCGGGGCCCCACAGTGTGCGCAACAGCGACGCCAGCGGCATCTTCGCGGAGGCATCCTCCCGGCCCCCGGTCGCGAGTTTCGCGAACACCTGCGACACCGCGCGCAGGTCGTGCTCGCGGATAGCGGCGATCAGGTCGGGTTTGGTCAGCGGGATGCACGGCACATACCAGTTCGCGGCGGGGTCCTCGGCGAGCGCGCCGCCGGCCGCGAACGCGACGATGTCACCCACGAGGGCCTTGCACGACCCGCAGCCCTTACCCGCCCGGGTGGTGGCGCAGACGTCCGCGAGGCTGGCCGCTCCGCCGTGGACACAGGCGACGATGTCGCCCTTGGTGACGCCGTTGCAGTTGCACACCTGGGTGCTGTCGGGCAGATCTGCCGCCACGTCGGCGCCCTGGGGCTCTCCGATGTCGAACAGCAGGGCCGCGCGATCCTGGGGGACCTCGATCATTCCGTCGAAGGCCTGTCCGAGCATCGACGCCCGGCCGATGTCGCCGAGCAGCATCGCGCCGATCAGTTGGTCGTCACGCACGACGACGGCCTTGTACACACCGCTGCGCGGGTCGTAGAACTGCACGAACTCGTCGTCTTCACGTTCGGGTCCCTTCACGCCCATCGCGGCGACGTCGATACCGGCGACCTTGAGCTTCGTGGTGGTCCGCGAACCCTCGTACGCGGCGTGCGGGTCGGTGCCGGTGAGATGCTCGGCGAGCACGACGGCCTGCTCCCACACCGGCGCGACGAGGCCGTACACCTCGCCGCGGTGCTGCACGCATTCCCCGACTGCGTACACGCTCGATTCGCCGTCGCAGCGCAACTGATCGTCGACGACCAGGCCGCGCTCGACGAGAAGACCGCCGGTGCGCGCGAATTCGGTGTTGGGGCGGATACCTGCCGCGACGACCACCATGTCCGCCGGGACGACGGTGTCGTCGGAGAACCGGACCCCGACCACCTCGCCGTGGCCGTCGCGCTCGATGCCGATCGTGCGTGTACCCGTGTGCACGGTGACCCCGAGTTTCTCGATCTCGGTGCGCAGGACGCGGCCGCCGCGCTCGTCGAGTTGCTGGTTCATCAGGTGCCCGGGCGAATGCACGACCGTCACCTCGAGTCCCTGGGTGCGCAACCCGTACGCGGCCTCGAGGCCGAGCAGGCCGCCGCCGACGACCACTGCCGACACGTCGTCGCGGGACTCCGCCATCTGGAGCATGCCGTTGGTATCGGCGAGGGTGCGGAAACCGAACACGCCGCGCCCGAGGCGGCCGTCCGCTTCGCGCAGGCCGTCCATGTTGGGGAAGAAGGTCGACGATCCGGTGGCGACGACGAGCACGTCGTAGCCCGCCACCCGGCCGGATTCACAGGTGACCGTCTTGGCGAACCGGTCGAGGCGGACCGCGCGGTCGCCCGCGAAGAGGGTGATGCCGTGCTCGCGGTACCAGCTCATCGGATTGAGCACGAGATCGTCGTCGTCGGCGGTCGCTTCGCCGGACAGGACGTGCGAGAGCATGATCCGGTTGTAGTTGCCGTACGGCTCGTCGCCGATCATGGTGATGTCGAAGAGCTCTCGTCCACCTCGCGCGAGGATCTCTTCGACGGTGCGAGCACCTGCCATGCCGTTGCCCACGACGAGGAGCCGCCGACGCGGTGTCTCCGGTTGGGGCTGGGTCGATGTCATGCTTCGAGGGTCTGCCGCGTCGGTGACGGATCGGCTGCCGGGGCGTTACATGCCGATCAGGAAGACCTCACCCCGTCCTTGCCGGAACTGTCAGGTCGCGGCGACGCAGGCATCGCGACGGGGGTGACGACGGCGAGCAGCACCGCGGGCACGAGGAACGCAGCGGTCGGATCCGCCGAGTACACGGGCGTGAGTGCCAGCGGAGCGAAGGCACCACCGCCGAACCGGAAGGCCTGCACCACCGACACCGCGCCGCCGCGGTTGGCTCCGGGATCGCCCAGGACGGCGGCATTGACGCCGACGAGCACGCATTGCGAGGCGACGCCCGCGAGGAACCAGGCGACGGCGACGACCATGAGATTCGTCACCGTACCGACGGTGACCACCAGCACTGCGCCGGCGAAGGCACCGATGAGGACGGTGCGCCGCGCGCCGATCCGGTCGACGAGGATCCCGACGCGCCGGGCGGTGAGGATGCCGGCGAAACCGAGGACGGTGAGCAGGGCACCGCGCTCGGACGGGGTGAGAGCGAACACGTCCTCGGCACGGAAGGCGAGGAGGAAGTTGAGTCCGCCGATCGCGCCCCAGCCGAGCAGCGCCACGATGCCGATGCGGACGATGCGGGGACGCAGCGCGTCGCGAAGCCGGGCGGGTTCGCCGGTGGTGTCGTCGTCGTCGACGGTGCCCGGTAGTCCGATGCACGCGAGCGCCAGTGCGGCGGCGGCGAGCACCACGAACGCCCATCGCCAGTCGATCTCGGCGGCGAGCCCGCCGACGAGCGGCGCGAAGGTCAGCCCGGCGGCTTGCAGGGCACCGAAGAGACCCAGTGCGCGACCGAGCCGATTCTGCGGTGTCAGGGACGCGAGGGCCGCGAGCAGCAGCGGTGTGGTGAAGGCGTTGGCCGCGCCCTGGAGCATGCGGGCACCGAGCAGCACGGTCAGAGTGGGGGCGAGCGCGGCGGCGACGGACACCACGGCGTAGGCGAGGTAGGCGAGGCGGACCGTGCGGGCCCGGCCCCAGCGGGCACCGAGGGTGCCGGAGAACAGCATGGCGGCGGCGAAGACGCCGAGGTAGGCGGTCACGGAGGTGGCCGCGGTGGCGGCCGTGACGCCCAGGTCGGCGCCCATCTCGGGAAGCATCGAGACGACGACGCTGCCGCCGAACGGGCCGAGGAAGCCGCCTGTGTAGAGCGCCGCGCGCGGGAGTGCCGCGCGCCGGGCGCTCACAGGGCGCGTCCGCCGGGACCGCGTCGACGCAGGTAGCGCTCGAATTCGGCGGCGATGGCGTCGCCGTCGATGTTGGAGATGTCGTCGGTGATGTCGGATTCGGCTTCGGCGTCGCCGCGTTCTTCGAGTCCGCGGACGTAGTCGGCGACGTCTTCGTCGTCGTCGGTCATCTCGGTGACGGCCTCTTCCCATTCTTCGGCGAGGACGGGCAGTTCGCCGAGGGGAACTTCGACGTCGAGGATGTCTTCGAGCCGGCGGAGGAGTTCGACGGTGGCTTTGGGGTTGGGCGGGTGCGAGACGTAGTGGGGGACCGCTGCCCAGAAGGACACGGCGGGGATGCCGGCGCGGACGCAGGCGTCCTGGAGGACGCCGGTGATCCCGGTAGGTCCTTCGTAGCGTGATTTTTCGAGGTTGAAGCGTTTGGCGGCTTCGGCGCTGTATGCGGTGCCGGTCACCGGGACGGGCCGGGTGTGGGGGGTGTCGGCGAGCAGGGCGCCGAGAAGGATGACGGTGTGGACGCCGATGTCGTCGATGAGTTCGATGATGGCGTCGCAGAAGCTGCGCCAGCGCATGTTGGGTTCGATGCCGCGCAGCAGCACGATGTCGCGGTCGCTGCCGGGCAGTGCGCAGACCGACAGCCGGGTGGCGGGCCAGTCGAGTTCGCGGCTGACGCCGTCGACGAGCCGGACCTGGGGGCGGTTGACCTGGTAGTCGTAGTAGTCCTCGGAGTCCAGTTCGGCGAAGGGTTCGGCGTCCCAGATCAGTTCGAGGTGTTCGACGGCTCCGCTGGCGGCGTCGCCTGCGTCGTTCCATCCTTCGAACGCGGCAACGAGCACCGGATCACGGAGGACGGGTACGTCCTGGTCCGGGGTGTCGGAGTTCTCGCGTGCATTCACTCGTCCAGCCTACGACCCGGGCCGGTTCGTCCGCCCACTAGTCTGGTGGGCATGTCCACCCCATTGCACTCTGTCTTGCTCGATGCGTTGAAGCGGCGCGTTGTCATCGGAGACGGGGCGATGGGCACGATGTTGCAGGCCGCGGATCTTTCGCTCGACGATTTCCGCGGTTTGGAGGGGTGCAACGAGATTCTCAACGAGTCTCGGCCCGATGTGATCCGGGGGATCCATCGGGCGTATTTCGAGGCCGGCGCAGATGTGGTCTCGACGAACACCTTCGGTTGCAACCTGCCCAATCTCGCCGACTACGACATCGCCGACCGCATCCGTGACCTGTCCGAACGTGGCACCCGTCTGGCCCGTGAGGTGGCCGACGAGATGGGCCCGAGCGACGACGGGATGCCTCGGATGGTGATCGGCTCGATGGGGCCGGGCACCAAGCTGCCGAGCTTGGGACATGCGCCCTACGCGGTGTTGCGGGATGCCTACGCGGAGGCCGCTCTGGGCATGATCGACGGTGGCGCCGATGCGATCCTGGTGGAAACCTGCCAGGACCTGTTGCAGGCGAAGGCCGCGATCGTGGGTAGCCGCCTGGCGATGGAGCAGGCGGGCCGGCGACTGCCGATCGTCACCCATGTCACGGTGGAGACCACGGGCACGATGCTGCTCGGTTCGGAGATCGGTGCGGCGCTGACGGCGCTCGAGCCGCTGGGCATCGACCTGATCGGGCTGAACTGCGCGACCGGCCCGGCGGAGATGAGCGAACACCTGCGGTACCTGACGCAGCACGCACGGATTCCGGTGTCGGTGATGCCGAACGCGGGGCTGCCGGTGCTGGGGCCCAACGGCGCCGAGTACCCGCTGGGTCCGGAGGAACTGGCGTCGGCGTTGGCCGGGTTCGTCGCCGACTACGGGCTCGCGTTCGTGGGCGGGTGCTGTGGCACGACTCCCGAGCATGTCCGGCAGGTGGCCGCGGCGGTGCGTGAGGTGACGCCCGCCCCGCGCACGCCGGTGCCGGAGCCGGGTGTGTCGTCGCTCTACACGGCGGTGCCGTTCGAGCAGGACGCGTCGATCCTGATGGTCGGCGAGCGCACGAACACCAACGGGTCGAAGGCGTTCCGGGAGGCGATGCTCGCCGCGGACTGGCAGAAGTGCCTCGATATCGCGAAGGACCAGATTCGCGACGGCGCGCACATGCTGGACCTGAACGTCGACTATGTGGGACGCGACGGTGCCGCCGACATGGCAGAACTGGCGTCCCGGTTCGCGACGGCCTCGACGTTGCCCATCATGATCGACTCGACGGAGCCGGACGTGATCCAGGCCGGTCTCGAGCACCTCGGTGGCCGGTGCGCGGTGAACTCGGTGAACTACGAGGACGGCGACGGCCCCGGCTCGCGGTTCCAGCGGATCATGCAGCTCGTCGTCACGCACGGCGCGGCCGTGGTCGCGCTGACGATCGACGAGGAGGGTCAGGCCCGTACCGCCGAACACAAGGTGCGGATCGCGGAGCGCCTGATCACCGATCTGACGGAGAACTGGGGGCTCGCGCCGGAAGACATCATCGTCGACGCGTTGACCTTCCCGATCTCGACGGGGCAGGAGGAAGTCCGCCGCGACGCGATCGAGACGATCAGCGCGATCCGCGAACTGCACCGGCGACATCCCGAAATCCACTTCACGCTCGGCATCTCGAATGTGTCGTTCGGTTTGAATCCGGCGGCCCGGCAGGTGCTCAACTCGGTGTTCCTGAACGAGTGCACCGAAGCGGGGCTGGATACGGCGATCGTGCATGCGTCGAAGATCCTGCCGATGGCCCGCATCCCGGAGGAGCAGCGGCAGGTCGCGCTGGACCTGGTGTACGACCGTCGCCGCGAGGGATACGACCCCCTGCAGAAGCTGATGGAACTGTTCGAGGGTGTGTCGGCGGCGTCGGCGCGGGAGTCGCGCGCGCAGGAACTGGCGGCGCTGCCGCTGTTCGAACGGCTCGAGCGGCGCATCGTCGACGGCGAGCGCAACGGCCTCGAGGACGATCTGACGGAGGCGATGACGACGACACCGCCGCTGACGATCATCAACGACACGTTGCTGTCGGGGATGAAGACGGTCGGTGAGCTGTTCGGGTCGGGGCAGATGCAGTTGCCGTTCGTGCTGCAGTCCGCCGAGGTGATGAAGACGGCGGTGGCGTTCCTCGAACCCCACATGGAGTCCACCGGCGCCGACGGTAAGGGCCGGATCGTGCTGGCGACCGTCAAGGGCGATGTGCACGACATCGGCAAGAACCTGGTCGACATCATCTTGTCGAACAACGGCTACGAGGTGGTCAACCTCGGGATCAAGCAGCCCATCGCCACGATTCTCGACGCGGCCGTCGACAAGAGAGCCGACGTGATCGGGATGTCCGGTCTGCTGGTGAAGTCGACCGTGGTGATGAAGGAGAACCTCCAGGAACTCAATGCCCGCGGGGTGGCCGAGCAGTTCCCGGTGATGCTCGGCGGCGCGGCACTGACCCGCAGCTATGTGGAGAACGATCTCGCGGAGGTCTACGAGGGTCAGGTGTCGTACGCCCGCGATGCGTTCGAGGGCTTGTCGTTGATGGACAAGGTGATGGCCGTCAAGCGCGGTGAGGCTCCGGCGCCCGACAGCCCGGAGGCGCTGGAAGCTGCCCGGAAGGCCGCCGAGCGCAAGGAGCGGCACGAGCGCAGCAAGCGGATCGCGGAGAAGCGCAAGGCGGCGGAGGCACCGGTGGTGGTGCCTGCGCGCAGCGATGTCGCAGCGAATCTTCCGGTGCCGACCCCGCCGTTCTGGGGTACCCGAGTGGTCAAGGGCATCCCGTTGGCCGACTATGCGTCGCTGATCGACGAGCGCGCGCTGTTCCTCGGACAGTGGGGTCTGCGTGGGCAACGGGGCGGCGACGGCCCGACCTACGAAGAGCTGGTGGAGACCGAAGGCCGGCCGCGGCTGCGGTACTGGCTGGACCGGTTGGCGACCGAGGGGATCTTGCAGCACGCCGCCGTGGTGTACGGCTACTTCCCGGCGGTGTCCGAGGGTGACGACGTGGTGGTGCTCACCGAGCCCCGCCCGGACGCGCCGGAGCGGTTCCGGTTCACGTTCCCGCGGCAACAGCGGTCCCGGTTCCTGTGCATCGCCGACTTCGTGCGGTCCCGGGAGGATGCGCTCGCGTCGGGGCAGGTCGATGTGTGGCCGTTCCAGCTGGTGACGATGGGGCAGCCGATCGCCGACTTCGCGAACGAGTTGTTCGCCGCGGACGCGTACCGCGACTATCTGGAGGTACACGGTATCGGCGTGCAGCTCACCGAGGCGTTGGCGGAGTACTGGCATCGCCGGATCCGGCAGGAACTCGCGTTCGCCGGGGGCGGCACCGCCGCCGACGAGGATCCCGACGAGATCGCCGAGTACTTCAAGCTCGCCTATCGCGGGGCCCGGTTCGCGTTCGGGTACGGCGCGTGCCCGAATCTCGAGGATCGCATCAAGCTCGTCGAGTTGCTCGAGCCCGAACGTATCGGCGTGGAATTGTCGGAGGAATTGCAGTTGCATCCCGAGCAGTCCACCGACGCGTTCGTGCTGCACCACCCGGAGGCCAAGTATTTCAATGTCTGATCAGCTCGAATCCGGTTGCGCTGCACCGTTGATCGGGGCCACCCGACTGCGGGCGGTGCTCTGGGACATGGACGGCACGTTGCTCGAGTCCGAGCAGTTGTGGGACATCGGGATGCGGGAGTTGTCGCTGCATCTCGGTGGCCCGATGAGTGAGGAGACCCGGCGCGCGACGATCGGCGGACCGCTCGACCTGTCGGTGTGGCGAGCGTTCGCCGGTCTCGGTCTCGAACCGACCCCCGACGAGCAGACCGCCGCCGAGGACTGGCTCAACGCGTACATGGCCGGGTTGTTCGCTCAGGGTCTGCGGTGGCGGCCCGGCGCGCAGGCGGCACTCGATGCGGTACGTGCGGCGGGACTGGGCCAGGTGCTGGTGACCAACACCGGCCGCCGGTTGTGCGACGTCGCGCTCGAGACGCTCGGCCGGGACCGCTTCGACCACACGGTGTGCGGTGACGAGGTGCCGGCGGGCAAGCCCGACCCGGCGCCGTACCGGCGGGCCGCGGAGTTGCTCGGGCTCGATCCCGCGCAGTGCCTGGCGATCGAGGATTCCCCGACCGGCGCGACGTCCGCCGAGGCCGCGGGCTGCGCGGTGCTGGTGGTGCCGTCGCTGGTGGAGGTGCCCGGCTCGCCGCGCCGGGTGTTCCGGTCGACGCTCGAGGGGCTGACGGTGGCGGACCTGCGCGAGTTGCACGGGTCGGGATCGCGCTGACATGGCGATTCCCAAGATCGTGTTGTTCTACGCGTTCACGCCGCTGCCCGACCCGGAGGCGATCCGGTTGTGGCAGCACACCCTCGCGTCGTCGCTGGGGCTGACGGGCCGGATCCTGATCTCCGAGCACGGCATCAACGGCACCGTCGGTGGGGACATCGCCGCGGTGAAGCGCTACGTGCGCGGACTGCGCGGCTATCCGGCGTTCAAGGACACCGACGTCAAGTGGTCCGACGGCACCGGCCACGACTTCCCGCGCCTGTCGGTCAAGGTGCGCCCGGAGATCGTGACGTTCGGGGTGCCCCACGAGGTGAAGGTCGACGAACACGGTGTGGTGGGCGGCGGCACCCCGCTCTCGCCACGCGCCGTGCACGAACTGGTGTCCGAGCGCGGCGACGAGGTGGTGTTCTTCGACGGCCGCAACCGGTTCGAGGCGGAGATCGGCCGGTTCCGGAATGCGGTGGTGCCCGAGGTGGAGACCACCCGCGATTTCGTCGCCGAACTCGACAGCGGCCGTTACGACCATCTCAAGTCCCGTCCGGTGGTGACCTATTGCACCGGCGGGGTGCGGTGCGAGGTGTTGTCGGCGTTGATGCGCAACCGCGGTTTCGAAGAGGTGTATCAGCTCGACGGCGGAATCGTGCGCTACGGCGAGACTTTCGGCGACGACGGGCTGTGGGAAGGTTCGCTGTACGTCTTCGACGGCCGCATGAACGTCGAATTCAGCCCGGCCGCAACAGTGTTGGGCCGGTGCACCGAGTGCGGAACGCCGACGTCGCGGTACCGCAACCATCCCGATCGCGACGGCCGCGACCTGACGCTGGTCTGCGCGGGGTGCGTACCGGACCCCGTCGAGGGCTGAGGTGCGCGGAGCCCCGCTGCCGGTGCGGGACGGTCTCGGCCCGGACCGGCTGCGTATGCCCGCCGAGACGGACGCGGCCACCATCGTCGAATTTCTGCAGTCCCGTCACCCGGCGGAGGACTGGCAGGCCCGCGTGAGCGCCGGTGAACTCGTCGACGAACACGGCCGGCCGGTGGACGCCGGCACCCGTTATCAGCCGACCCGGTTCGTGTACTTCTACCGCGACCCGCCGCCGGAGGTGCCGGTGCCGTTTCCGGTGGAGGTGCTGCACCGCGACGAGCGACTGGTGGTGGTGGACAAACCGCACTTCCTGGCGACCATCCCGCGGGGCACCCACATCCGGGAAACGGTGGTCGTGCGGCTGCGCCGGGAATTGGACCTGCCGCATCTGGTGCCGGTGCACCGGCTCGACCGGATGACCGCCGGTGTGCTGCTGTGCACCACCGACCCGCGCTGGCGGCGGCCGTATCAGGAACTGTTCGAGCGGCACCTGGTGGTCAAAGAGTACGAGGCGGTCGCCGGGTTCCGGCCGGAGCTCGCATTCCCGCAGGTCGTGCGCACCCGCATCGACAAGCAGCACGGTGAGCTGACCGCCGTGCAGAGCTTCACCGACCCGAACTCCGAGACCCGCATCGAACTGCTGGAGCGACACGGAGATCGGGCCCGGTACCGGCTGCACCCCCGCACCGGGCGCACGCACCAGTTGCGTCTGCACCTGACGGCGCTGGGGATCCCGATCGTGGGGGACAACTTCTATCCGGTGTTCCGGCGCCGCGACCCGGACGACTTCACCGATCCGCTGCGGTTGCTGGCACGTGCGCTCGAGTTCCCCGATCCGATCAGCGGGGCGACGCGGCGGTTCGTCAGCGCCCGGAACCTCGGGTGGTGAGCCGCGCGCCGGGCGCGGTGGTGTCCTGAATTCGGGGGGAGCGGCGCGGCATGAAACAATCAACCCCTGTGAAGACCTTCGATTCCCTGTTCGCCGAGCTGTCCGAACGTGCTGTGACCCGTCCTGAGGGGTCCGGCACCGTCGCCGCGTTGGACGCCGGTGTCCACGCGCAGGGCAAGAAGGTGATCGAGGAGGCCGGCGAGGTATGGATCGCCGCCGAGTACCAGTCCGATGAGGAGCTCTCCGAGGAGATCTCGCAGTTGCTGTACTGGGTGCAGGTTCTGATGGTGGGGCGCGGTCTGAAGCTCGAGGACGTCTACAAGCATCTGTGACGGCCGGCGCCGCCGCTTCGAGGTGGCTGCCGTCCGTGCCCGTGGACCTCGTCGATTCTTCCCTCCCTTTCCGAAAGGACGTTCGTCATGCTGCGCGTCGCAGTTCCCAACAAGGGCTCGTTGTCCGAGTCTGCCGCCGAGATTCTGCAGGAGGCCGGGTACCGGCGCCGCACCGATTCGCGGGATCTGACGGTCATCGATCCCGTCAACGACGTCGAATTCTTCTTCCTGCGCCCGAAGGACATCGCGATCTATGTCGGGTCCGGTGAGCTGGATCTGGGGATCACCGGCCGTGACCTGGCCCTCGATTCGGGTGCGCCCGTCGCGGAGCGGCTCTCGCTCGGGTTCGGGCGGTCCTCGTTCCGGTACGCCGGCCCCAAGGGACGCGACTGGACGGTCGAGGACCTGCACGGGCTGCGGATCGCCACGTCGTACCCGAATCTGGTGCGCCGGGACCTCGAGTCCCGCGGTCTCGACGCGACCGTGATCCGGCTCGACGGGGCGGTGGAGATCTCCATCCAGCTCGGGGTGGCCGACGCGATCGCCGACGTGGTCGGGTCGGGTCGCACGCTGCGGCAGCACGATCTCGTGGCGTTCGGTGACTCGCTGTGCGATTCGGAAGGTGTGCTCATCGAGCGGGAAGGTTCCGATCGTGCCGATCGGGCCCGCAATCAGCTCATCGCCCGGCTCGAAGGCGTGGTCTTCGCGCAGCAGTACGTGATGCTCGACTACGACTGCCCGAAGCACCTGCTCGAGCAGGCGGTGCAGGTCACGCCGGGACTCGAGTCCCCGACGATCTCCCCGCTGGCGAACGACTCGTCGGTCGCGGTGCGGGCGATGGTGCCCCGCAAGGGCCACAACGCGGTGATGGATCGTCTCGCCGAGATCGGGGCGCACGCCATCCTCGCGTCGAATATCCGGTCGTGCCGCGCGATGCGCGCCGCCGAATAGCTCTCCGGAGAAGAACTACCGGCGGGCACATCCCGTCTCTCACCTCAGGTGCGGTCTCGCGATCAGCGGGACCGCACCTGCACGTTCTGGGCGATGCGGCCGAGTGCACCGGCCTCGTCGTAGAGCACCCCGGCGGTCATACCGACGCCGTCGGGACCCACGGACGTCTCGGCGGAGATCCCGACCCAGGTGGGGTCGGGAGCGCGGAACAGGTGCACGGTCAGTTCCGTGTTGAGGAACAGCCAGCGGGTGGGGTCGAGCTTGGAGCCGACACCGTTGGCGACGTCGGCGACGGTCATCAGCCGGTCCAGCCCGGTGGGGGTTTCGCCGTCCACCAGCGGCAGCGGGGCACACACCCACGCCGCGGAGGGGCCCGGCACCCCGAACTCGGTGACGACCCGCCACTCGAGGGTAGAGATGTATCCGCCCGACCACGCCGGGTGACCGACCGAGCCCGCGGGAACGGTGTCGACCGGCGGCAGCGGCGGCTCCGAGGTGCGAGCGACGTCGGGCAGGTCGACGGTCTCGAGCCGCCAGCCGGTGCCCCGCGCGACCGCCCGGGCGGTGCCGTCGGGGGCGGTGGCCCACAGTTCGGCGACGACCAGTTCGATCTTGCGGCCCGGCCGGTCGATCCGGGTGCGCACCTCGAGGTCGGTGAGCGGAACCGGACCGAGCAGGTCGACGGTGATGCGGGTCAGCCGGGTGCCGGGGCGTGGCCGGTGCCGTTCGAGCGCGCGGGCGAGCAACGCGGACGGCGGCGCGCCGTGCTGCAGGTCGGGTCCCCAGGTGCTCACGGTGTGCTCGGTGGGCCGGAAACGTTCGATGCTCACGTCGGGGTCGGCCCCGGGATCGGTGGGGACGGGGACGGGCACGTAGTACGAGGCGGCGCTCACTGCGGGAACTCCTTGTGGGGATGGGACGGCACGGGGCCCCGGGGGGACCCGGCGCCCGGTCCGCAGGAGGGAGTCGCGGCGCCCGGGGGGG
>NZ_JAXION010000102.1:0-16059 GCF_049311045.1 Rhodococcus sp. 7Tela_A2
CCCCCCGGGCGTCCGGTTGCCCGTTGGGGGGCGCGGGCGGGGCCGCGCGCTCGCCAACGACTCGTCCGCGTCGATCAAACGAGTGATGAACGGGGCGACTCCGGCCGAAGCCGTCGACGCCTTCGCTCGCCTGTGGGTAGCCGACGCGCACTGGGAAGCAGCCGAAAAAGTGATGAATCGGGCGCGCTGAAACCTGTTGGACGCGTGACCTCGGTCACTTTTCGGCCGAAACCTCCGAGACCTCGCGAACCGACTGAGGTTTGTGTGACTGGAGAGATCTCTTTTTCGTAACCTGAGCCACTTTTTACAACGATCGTGTCAAGACGCCGCGCCGGAAATCCGTAAAATCGGCGCTATCGTGATGATCTCGTAATCAGTTCGTTATCAGGGGACGACCAAGAGGGATCGCAGCTTTGTCACACACTTCGGAACACCTCGACCACGCCACCCGTGCATCCCACGGCCTCACCACGGCCGCACGTGTCGGCCGTTGGGCAGCCGTGGTCCTCGTGACCGGTGCCGTCACCGCCGGCGGAACCACAGCGGCGAACGCTGCGGGCGGACCGTCCCGCCTGGAGACCGGCCCGGCATGGACGGGCATCGCGACGACCGCACTGTCCACCGCACCCCAGGTCCTGACTGTCCCCGGGTTCGAGTCCACCGACTACGCCGAGAAGTTGCGGCGTGCGTCGGAGCGTGACGCACAGCGGATCGCCGACGAAGCCGCCGCCCTCCAGGCCGAGGCCGATCGTATCGCGCACGAGGAAGCCGATCGGCTCGCCCGCGAGGCAGCCGAACAGGCCGCACGCGAAGAGGCCGCGCGTCGCCCCGCACTGGCGTTCCCCGCCGCGGGCACTCTCACCTCCGGCTTCGGCGCGCGGTGGGGCACCAACCACAACGGCATCGACATCGCCAACTCGATCGGTACCCCCATCGTGTCGGTGACCGACGGTGTCGTGATCGAGACCGGCCCGGCCACGGGATTCGGACTGTGGGTTCGCATCGCTCAGGACGACGGAACGATCGGAGTGTTCGGGCACATCGACCAGTCCCTGGTCTCGGTCGGTCAGCACGTGCGTGCCGGCGACGTGATCGCGACGATGGGTAACCGCGGCCAGTCCACCGGACCGCACCTCCACTACGAAGTGTGGCTGCCCAACGGCGTCAAGACCGACCCCATCCCGTGGTTCCACGCGCGCGGCGTCCCGGTGCCCAGCTCGCACCTCGGCTGACGACACCACGAAAGCCCCCATGTTCGGAAAGAACATGGGGGCTTTCGCGTATCGATCACCAGATTTTCACGCGCTCCGACGGGTCGAGGTAGAGGCCGTCGCCTTCCCGCACGTCGAACGCCCGGTAGAACTCGTCGATGTTCCGGACGACCCCGTTGCACCGGAACTCGGGCGGCGAATGCGGATCGACGGCGAGTCGGCGGAGCGCCTCTTCGTCGCGGACCTTGGTGCGCCACACCTGAGCCCAGCCGAAGAACACGCGCTGCAGTCCGGTCAGCCCGTCGATGACGGGCGCAGGGCGGCCGTCGAGTGCGATCGCGTACGCCTTCAGGGCGATCGAGAGGCCGCCGAGATCGCCGATGTTCTCGCCGATCGTGAACTTCCCGTTGACGTGATGTCCGGGCAACGCCTTCGGCTCGAACGTGTCGTACTGCGCGATCAGTTCTGCGGTGCGCTTACCGAATTCCTCACGATCCGAGTCGGTCCACCAATTCTCGAGGTTTCCGTCCCCGTCGTACTTGGCACCCTGGTCGTCGAATCCGTGTCCGATCTCGTGCCCGATCACCGCACCGATCCCGCCGTAGTTCGCGGCGTCGTCGGCGTGGAGATCGAAGAACGGGGGCTGCAGAATCGCTGCCGGGAAGACGATCTCGTTCATTCCCGGGTTGTAGTAGGCATTGACCGTCTGTGGGGTCATGAACCACTCGTCACGATCGACCGGACCGCCGAGTTTAGCGAGATCGCGGTCGTACTCCGCGGCATACCCGCTGCGGTAATTGCCGACGAGGTCGTCGGCAGCGATGGACACCGCCGAATAGTCCCGCCACCTGTCCGGATACCCGACCTTGGGGGTGAACTTGTCGAGCTTGCGCAGTGCCGCCCCGCGGGTCTCCGGGCTCATCCACTCGAGGTCGGTGATGCTCTGCCGGTACGCCTCTGTGAGGTTGTCGACGAGCACCTGCATCCGGGTCTTCGCCTCGGCAGGGAAATGCCGCTCGACGTAGATCTTGCCGACGGCCTCACCGAGCAGGTCCTGCACCAGCGACACGCCGCGCTTCCACCGAGCGCGGATCTCCTGAGCGCCGGTGAGTTCGCGTCCGTAGAACGCGAAGTTCTCGTCGACGATTGCCGAGAAAAGGTACGGGGCACGTGCCCGAAGCACCCGCCATGCCGCCCACGCCTTCCAGTCGTCGAGCGACTGGTCGGTCCACAACTGCGTGAACACCTCGAGGAAACTGGGCTGCCGCACGACGATCTCGGACCATTGCCCGGCGGTGGCACCGGTGGCCGTGATCCAGTCCGTCCACTCGAACCCGGGCAGATCGGCGATCAACGATTCGAGCGTGACCAGGTTGTAGGTCAGGTCGGCGTCGCGGCGTGTGACGACATCCCAGTGCCCGGCAGCAAGCGCGGTCTCCAGAGCGACCACCCGCGCAGGGTCGTGGTCGAGGCCGGCGAGGGTGAACATACGGCCGATGTGCCCGGTGTACGAGTCGCGGATGGCGGCGTACCGCTCCTCCCGGTAGTACGACTCGTCGGGAAGGCCGAGTCCGCCCTGCGCGACGTGGATCAGATAACGCTGCGAGTTCTTCGAGTCGGTGTCCACGTAGTGCGCGAGCGCCCCGCTGACACCGACTCGCTGAAGTTCGCCGAGGACTGACGCGAGTGCAGCGCGATCGGGCGCGCCCGCGATCGCAGCCAGTTCCGCGGAGATCGGAGCCATGCCCGCGGCCTCGATCGAATCGATATCCATGAAACTCGCAAACAGGTCACCGATCTTCTGCGCATCGGTGCCGGGTTCGGCGCTCGACGCCGCAGCCTCCTCGATGATCGACCGGACGTCGACCTCGGCTTTGTCGGCGAGCGTGCGGAACGCGCCGTCGAGAGCGCGATCGGCCGGAATCTCGTGTTCGGCGAGCCATCGCCCGCTGACGTGCTCGAACAGGTCGTCCTGGGGCCGGACGTGCTCGTCGACATGTTCGAGATCGATGCCGGAGCGGATCTCCGAATGTGGCGCGATGGTCATGGGCTCCATCCTTACACCGATTCCCCGGGAGGTGCAGACGCCCACCCGAACGCGGAGAACCTCCACGCCCGTGGTGCGCGGCTCCTACGATCGTGCGGGGGACAGCGGTTCGCGACGGTAGCGCTAGGAGCACGGGTGGCATGACCGAGAACGACATACCGGCCACGCAGATGGTGGTCGACCCGCGCTTCATGCCGGTCGCGGATCAGTTCTTCCGGATGTTCTTTTCGCCCGGTCAAGGTGGCGGTGCACTGACGTGTTACCTGCACGGCGAATGCGTTCTCGACATCTGGGCCGGGTGGGCCGCCCGCGACAAGCGGTGGAAACGGGACACGGTGGTGCTGTCCTTCTCGACGGGGAAGGGAGTCGCGAGCACGGTTCTCCACCGCCTCGCCGAGCGAGGGCTCGTCAAGTACGACAGCCCCGTGGCGCAGTACTGGCCGGAGTTCGCCGCCGCGGGCAAGGACGCCATCACCGTTCGCGAGCTGATGTCCCACCGCGCCGGGCTGCACAAGGCGCGGGGACTCGTTCCGGGGCGCTTCGGGTTGCTCGACTCCGAGGCCGTCGCTGCTGCGCTCGCCGCCGCGCCGCCGGACCCGCGTCGCTTGGCCGGACCCGGCTATCACGCCGTCACCTACGGAAACCTCGTTGCGGAGGTAGCGGCGCGCGCGTCCGGGAAATCGTTCGAGGAACTCGTCCGCACCGAAATTGCCGAGCCGCTCGGAATGGATGAGTTCTGGTACCGGGTGCCGCAGGACCAGCGTCATCGCATCGCGCGAGTCTTCCCCAAGATCAATTTTCTGCCCGCCCCGTGGGCCACCGCAGGCGCGGTACTCGCCAGGACACCCGGTCTGCGTGGACTCGCCGAGGCCGGCATGGCCGAGGGATTCGACGAGTTGATGCGAAGCCCCCGGGCGCACGATTCCGTGATGCCGGGCTGGAACGGCGTTTTCACCGCCCGGGCGCTGGCCCGGATGTACGCGGCCCTCGCCTGCGGCGGGGCGATCGACGATGTCCGCTTCCTGGAGGAAGACACCGTCCGGCAGTTGACCGAGGTTCAGACCCGAGGCCGCGATTACGTACTCGGAATCCGGGCCAACTGGCGTCTCGGGTATCACCCGGGCTGGGTTGCCTCGAGGCATCAGCCGCTCCGATCCGTGGGTCACTACGGCTTCGGCGGGTCCGGGGCCTTCGCCGATCCCGAGACGGGACTGTCGGTCGCGTTCGTCACGAATCGGCTGGGTAACACGTTCACGACAATCTCCGACGGGCGTTTCCCCCGCCTCGGCGCGACAGCCGTGGCGGCGGCACGCCGAGCCGGGTGATCACACGGTCCCGGTCCTGGCGACGCCGTACCGCCTAGACGCCGGGGAAGAGCTGAGCGTTCGCACGGGCACGCACATACACGGTGCCGTCCGCACCGCAGATCACCGTCTCGATCGAGGCGAGGCGGCGCCCGGCGCGGGTTACCTCCGACTTGATCTGCACGGCAGGGCCCGGTGCGGCAGGGGAACGCAGATAGTCGGCACTGATCTGGAGAAGCCGGTATCGGCCGCCGACGCCGGTGAGGGTCTGTGCGGCCAGACCGGACACGATCTCCGCCATCGACATGAGCACGCCGCCGTGGACGGAGGCGATCGGATTGGCCATCCATGCGAGCGGGACGATCTCGCCCTGCACCGTGCCGTGCTCGACGGCGGTGAGGGTCAGTCCCAGTAGTTCCGCCAACGGGCCACGGGGCACGGTCTCCGCGGCGATACCGGCGACGATCTCGAGACCACCCAGTTCGGCGAGTACGCCGGGGTCCGCGCACGGCCCGGGCTCGGTGCCGGTGGCAGCGGCGTGAGTGACATCCGGCGCGCGAAGTGCGTCGGACGGTGCGCGTCCCACCACGATCGACCGTCCGGTCAGGTGCATCACGGGGTTGCCGTCGTCGTCGAACAGGGTCGCTTCTGCCAGTCCGGTGGTGTCGTCGAAGTAGACGCTGCGGCCACGTCCCGAGACTGCCCCCGTGACGGGGAACGGGTGGGCCGTCGACGCGGTGATCTGGGACATCACGGACTGTGGTCGTTCACCGGTGGCGTGCAACCGCGCGACTGCGACAGCCGCACCCACGGACACGTCGGTGAGCACACCGACCGAGCCGATGGTCGTCTGTCCACGGTGGTCGAGGTAGCGGGGACCGACGGGCTGCGATACCGCTATCTCGTTGTCGCCTGTGATCGACAGGCCGATGCCTGTGAACGTGGTGGGTCGGTCGAGCGGGAACGGCGCCGCGTCGGTGATCATGTCCCCTTCTCTATCAGGGGCACCGATCACCGGGTGTCTCGGGTAGCCGCTGCGCGCGGTCGGGGCACGGTGCGGAAATGTGTCTCAGCTTCGGGTCGTCGGGAACGCCGGCAGGCCGAACCGGGCAAACAGGGCGGTGGTGTCATCGGCGAAGAAGGCCGTGGCATGCGCGACTTTCCCGCCGACAATGTCGAGAACCTGGAGCTGAAAAGGGCGGTGCACGCCGTCCTCCCCGCGCATGTAGAGCCCGAGCGCAGGCTGACCGTTTGCGGTTGTGGGCAGCATGACCTGGTCGCCGGGGCCCTTCGCCGGACAATTGAGCTTGATGAGGGTGACGATGGCGTCGGCGCCCTGGTACCAGCCGTCGAACGGCGGCATCTCCCAGATCGCGTCCTTCGTGAGCATGTCGACGAGCGAGTCGATGTCGTACTTCTCGAACCCTTCGACCCACCGCTCCACGAGGGCCTTGGCCTCCGCGCTCTCGGGTTCGGTCGGCCGATCGGACGTGACCTGAGCATCTTTCAACTGCGCGCGGGCACGCTGGAGCAGACTGTTGACCGCGGATGTCGACGTGTCGAGCGCCGTGGCAACCTCGGCCGCGCGCCACTGCAGGACATCGCGCAGCAGGAGCACCGCGCGTTGCCGTGCGGACAGATGCTGCAGCGCCGCGACGAAGGCGAGCCGGATCGAATCGCGCGACGCGACGATCGTTGCCGGATCGGACGGATCGTCGGTCCGCCCGTCGTCGGTGTAGGTGCCGGGGATGGGTTCGAGCCAGGGAACCTCTTGGCGGACCACGAGATCGTCTGCGGGGTCGGAACTGGGCGCACCGAGACCGGTGGGCAGCGGACGGCGTTTCCGACCCTCGAGCGCAGTGAGACAGACGTTGGTCGCGATGCGGTGCAACCATGTGCGCAGCGACGAGCGACCGCCGAAATTGTCGTACCCGCGCCATGCTCGGAGATACGTTTCCTGCACGAGGTCTTCGGCATCGTGGAGCGACCCGCTCATGCGGTAACAATGGGCGAGAAGCTCGCGCCGGAACGGCTCGGCCAGCCCCATGAAATCGGTCTCGTCGGCGACAGCGCCGGGGGGACCGGGGAGAAGTTGTTCTGCCATACCGCACCCACTCCGATTCGTCGGCCCGAACGACTACCCGTCAAAGGGTAGTCGTGGGTACCGACACAGAACACCCTGAGAAATACCCTGAGAAATACCCCGAGAACTCACGTTCGAGCGTTCGTGCCTCTCGATCCTGGGCACCTCTCCGGGTACCGTGCTCACAGCCGCGCCGTCGGGTGCGCGCGTCGGTGAAGGAGTGGGGGCACGCGGTGCAGGATCACACACTGCGCGACCAGGCATCGGAGGTGACCGTGGGGGAGGCGCACCCCTCGCCTCGCGGACCCGTGGGGCCGTGTTCGGGCGGCCCGTCACCCGAGGCCCTGCGGGTCGACCGGCCACCGCTCGACCGATTCGGGCTCGCCGAACTCGGCCGCGCCGTGGTGGTGGGCGTCGTTCTCGTGACGTTCGTGCTGTGGGCGGTACTGCGCTGGGTTGTCCGTCCGCGTGGCCGCGGCGTTGTCGCTGCTGCCGCGCACGGAACGGTCGACGCGTTCGAGCACCTCGGGCCCACTTTCGTGAAGCTCGGCCAGCTGGTCGCCTCGTCGCCGGGGCTGTTCCCGGTCGCTCTCGCGGATGCCTGCCTGCGGATGCTGGACGACGTCCCCACCTTTCCGTCCGCCGAAGCGCGCGCGGTCATCGAAGCGGATCTCGGCCACCCGATCGACGAGATGTTCCTGTCGTTCGAGGACGTGCCGCTCGCCGCGGCTTCCCGCGCGCCGGGTCCCGGCGGCGTGCGGCGCGGCGGGCGCCGTGCGGTGGGGGAGGTGCAGCGCCCCGGGGTCGCGCATCGTATGCTCGTCGACCTCCGTGCCGCGTATGTCGGCGCACGAATGTTGCAGGTATTCGAGTTCTTTCGCATCGCGAACACGCCCGCGATCATCCGCGACCTCTACAACGCGACCATGACCGAACTCAACGCCACGGTCGAGGCGGACCGGCAGGACCGGTTCCGGCGCAACATCGCGGCCTTCGGCGACAACAGATTCGTGACGGTCCCCGAGGTGTACTGGGACTGGTGCGGCCCGCGTGTGATCTGCATGGAACGGCTCAGCGGCCGACCGCTCGACCGTGTCGTCCCGGGGCAGGACGGTATCGACACCGCGCTGCTCGTGCGACGGGGAGTGAAGGTGTGGATCGAGGCGGTGCTGTGCCACGGGCCGTTCCACGGGGACGTGCACGCGGGAAATCTCTGGCTCCTCGACGACGGCCGGGTCGCGCTGCTCGACTTCGGGATCGTCGGCGAGTTGCCCGAGAAATGGCGCGAGTTGCTCCGCTCGCTGTTCCGGGCCGCACTGCTCGAGGGAGATTTCACCGAGGTGGCCCGCAGTGTGCGGGCGCTGGGTGTCGCGGCGGATCTCGACCTCGACGATGTGGAGGTGGGCCGGCAAGTGGCCGACACCTTCGGGCCGCTGCTCGGCCGGGACATGGGGGAGTTGCGTCTGAGCGAGTTGATCGGCGCTCTCGTGTCGCTCGGCCGCGAATGGAACACCTCGAGCCCCGAGGAACTCGTCCTCTTCGGAAAACAACTCGGGTACTTCGAGCGGTACGCCACGGCGCTCGCGCCCGGATGGGTCCTGGGCCGGGATCCGTTCGTGTTCCGCAACGTCTTCCCCGACGAAGTTCGCATACGAATCGCCGAATCGGGCATGAGCCTGCCCGACTGACCGGACACCGCTCGGGGTCTTTACAGTCGCGTGCCGTGTCCGTAGTTTAACGATCGTTCGACCAAATCACGGTTCGGGCCACCTCGGCGACGGAAGGACCACGACCCCTATGACGACAGCGCAGGACGTCGTACTCAGTGAGCGCAACGGAAACGTCGTCACGTGGACGATCAACCTTCCCGATGCCCGCAACCCGATCTCGGGAGACGACGTCGTCGAGCGCCTCGTGTATCTGGTCGACGAAGCGAACAACGACATCGAGACCCGCGTGGTGGTCCTCACCGGTGCCGGAAGCGCCTTCTCCGCGGGCGGCAACGTCAAGGACATGGACGAGCGCGCCGGAATGTTCGCGGGCGCGCCGCACGCGCTCCGGGAGGGTTACCGCCGCGGCATCCAGCGGCTGCCCAAAGCGATCTACCACTGCGAGGTACCGATCATCGCTGCCGTCAACGGCCCGGCCGTCGGCGCGGGGTGCGACCTGGCGATGATGTGCGACATGCGAATTGCCTCCACGAAGGCGTTCTTCGCCGAAAGTTTTGTCAAGCTCGGCATCATCCCCGGTGACGGCGGCGCGTGGCTGCTGCCCCGCGCGGTCGGTGCTGCCCGCGCCGCCGAAATGGCGTTCACCGGAGATCGCGTGGACGCCGCGACCGCACTCGAATGGGGCATGGTGTCGCAGGTCGTCGAACCCGAAGAACTGCTCGGGGCGGCGAACGCACTGGCCGCGCGGGTCGCGGTCAATCCGCCGAACGCGCTGCGCATGACGAAAAAGCTTCTCCGCGAGGGCCAGCGCGTGGACCTCGATACCCTGCTCGAACTCTCTGCCTCCCTGCAAGCACTGTCACACCACACCCAAGACCACCGTGAGGCCCTCTCCGCGTTCCTCGAACGCCGCCCGGGCAACTTCACGGGTAACTGACCCGCCTCAGCGCCGTTCGAAGGACGCACCATGCAACGCACGATCATGACCAAAGAGCACGAGCAATTCCGGAAGATGTTGCGGGACTTCATCGAAAAGGAAGTCGTTCCGCACCGCGAGGAGTGGGACGAACTCGGACGTCCCCCGCGCGAATTCTTCACCCGGCTCGGTGAACTCGGCGTTCTGGGCATCCAGGTACCCGAGGAGTTCGGTGGGGGCGGAGAATCGAGCTTCGTCTACAACACCATCGTGTTCGAAGAGGTGGCCCGCGCCGGAGTCTCGTTCGGCTCGTACACCGTTCATGCGTGCCTGATCCTGCCGTACCTGCTCGAATACGCCACCGAGGAGCAGAAGAAGCGCTGGCTTCCGGGCTTCGCGGACGGCTCGATCATGACGGCCATCGCAATGACCGAACCGGGTACCGGTTCCGACCTCGCCAACATCGCGACCACCGCAAAGTTGTCGGACGACGGCTCGCACTACATCGTCAACGGAGCGAAGACCTTCATCACGGGCGGGGTGACGGCCGACCTGATCCTCACGGTGTGCCGGACTTCGCCGTTCGACCCGGAGAACCGTCGAGGGGGACTGTCGATCATCGCCGTGCCCACCGACACCGAAGGATTCTCCGTCGGGCGCAAACTCGACAAGATCGGCCTGCACCAGCAGGACACGGCCGAACTGTCGTACAACGACGTTCGCGTTCCCGTCGAAAACCTTCTCGGCGAGGAGGGTGCCGGCTTCGGATACCTCACCCACAACCTGCCGCAGGAGCGATTGAGTATCGCGCTCAACCAGGTCGGATTCGCCGAAGCCGCGATTGCCCACGCACTCGCGTACACCAGGGACCGCAAAGTTTTCGGGAAGCCGGTCGCCGCGTTCCAGAACACCAAATTCGTCCTCGCCGAGTGCTCCGCGGAGACCCAGGCCGCCCGCGTCTACGTCGACCACTGTCTCGAACTTCTCGACCGCAAGGAACTGAGCGTCGCCGATGCCGCTCGTGCAAAACTGTTCTGCACCGAGGTCGCCGGGCGCGTGATCGACAAGTGTCTCCAATTGCACGGCGGCTACGGGTACATCACCGAGTACCCCATCGCCCGCCTGTACGCGGACACCCGCGTCACCCGAATCTACGGCGGCACCAGCGAAGTGATGAAGACGATCATCTCGAAGGATCTGGGGCTCTAGGGATGTATCCGGGCCGATACGCAGCCGCGGAACCGGATCGGCCCGCCGTGCACGAGGTCGCGACGGGCCGGACGATCACCTACCGTCAGCTCGAGGACTCATCGGTCCGGTTCGCGCATTGGCTCCGCGCCCACGGTGTCGGAGCCGGCGATCATATCGCCGTGTTGTCGGTCAACGACGCCTCGGTATTCGAACTGTACTGGGGAGCATTGCGATCCGGGGCATACATCACGTTCGTCAACTCGCATCTGTCCGCCGCGGAGGCCGGGTACATCGTCGACGACTGTGACGCAACGGTACTGGCGGTCTCGGCGCCACTCGCACCACTCGCCGAAGAGATCGTCGCGCTCACGCCCAAAGTGGCGCACCGGCTCGCCTTCTCCGGTCCGATCACGGGGCACCTCGTGTACGAGGACGAAATTGCGGGATTGCCCACCGAACCACCGGCGGATCAGCCGCGTGGCAGCGACATGCTGTATTCCTCGGGTACCACCGGGAGGCCGAAGGGAATCAAGCCTCCGCTCACCGGCGCCCGGATCGAGGACGAGCCCGGTCCGCCGCTCCTGAAGACGGTGCGCGGCTTCGGCTTCGGCGAAGACTCGGTGTACCTCTCGCCTGCGCCGATCTACCACTCGGCACCCTTGCGCTACAGCGTGTCGACCCAGGCGCTCGGGGGGACCGTAGTGCTCATGGAACGGTTCGAACCGGAACTCGCACTCGACTGCATCGAGCGCTATCGAGTCACCCACAGTCAATGGGTTCCCACTCATTTCGTGCGGCTGCTGAAACTCCCACGCGAGGTGCGTGACCGGTACGACCTGTCGTCGATGCGGTATGCGCTCCACTCCGCGGCGCCGTGCCCGGTCGAGGTCAAACAGGAACTCATGCGGTGGTGGGGTGAGATCGTCTACGAGTACTACTCCGCGACCGAGGCGATCGGCAGTACGGTGGTCACCCCGCAGGAGTGGCTCCGTAAACCCGGATGTGTCGGCCGGACCGGGGGACCGGGCACTCTGGGGCTCGCACGGATCTGCGACGAAGCCGGTCGGGTGCTCCCGGCCGGAGAGATCGGGACCGTGTACTTCGAGCGCCGCGACTTCTCCTTCGAATACCACAAGGATCCGGTCAAGACCGCGTCCGCCCGACACCCGTTCCGGGAATTCTGGTTTACAACAGGTGATCTCGGATACCTGGACGACGACGATGTCCTGTTCCTCACCGGTCGTGAGAACTTCACGATCATCTCGGGCGGCGTCAATATCTATCCGCAGGAAGTCGAGAGCGTTCTGGCGCTGCACCCCCTCGTTCACGACGTCGCGGTCGTAGGCGTGCCCGATGCCGATCTCGGCGAGCGCGTCGAGGCGTTCGTGCAGCTTTCCCCGCACGTCGTGGACAGTGACGATCCGGAGCGCGAGATCCTCGAGTTCTGCCGGGAACGATTGTCTCGCTTCAAGTGCCCGAGGCAGGTTCGCGTCGTGGACGGGCTTCCGCGCACACCGACCGGAAAGATGGTCAAAGGTGAACTCCGCGAACTCATCGCGAGGTACGGCGACTCCGGGGTCCCGTCGTGAGAGCACCGTCGGCGAAGCAACGGATATTCATCGAAGCCGGCCGGAGGGAGTTCGTTCGGAACGGGTACGGCTCGTCGTCGATTCGCACGATCGCGCACGAGGCCGGTGTCAGCCTGTCGGCGCTGTACTACCACTACAAGAACAAACAGGAGTTGCTTCTCGCCACGCTGATGGATGGTGTGGACACGTACGACGCCGTGTGCGATGCCGAACTCGCCGAGTCCGGTGACGATGCGACAGAGCAACTGCGCGCTTTCGTGCGGGGTAACGTCGCGTTCCGTACGCAGTTTCCCGATCATGCCCGGATGATCGCCACCGAGGTGCGTAACCTCGAACCGGAAGGCGCGCGACTGTACGAGGAACGACGACGGGCCGGGCGACGCCGGATCCGGGACATCATCGACGCCGGAATCGAGGAGGGTGTGTTCACGACCCGCTACCCAGACGACTGCCGCCGGTCGATCCTGGCGATGACGTCCGCGATCGCGAACTGGTACGACCCCACAGGTCCGGATACGCCGCAGGTGATCGCGGAACGATACGCAGAACTGTCCTTGAATCTGCTGTGCCCGGGCGGTGTTCCGGTGCCGGTGAGCAATGGAAGAGATGGACGATGAGCACACGATTGGTGCCGAAAGCCGGACCCGAGGATGCCGCACTGTCCGAACTGCGCGCACGCGTCCGGGCCTTCCTGAAGGAACAGGTCGACGCGGGGACGTTCACGCCCGGTGTCGACACGTGGCTGACGCGGTGGAACACCGAGTTCTCCCGCAGCCTTGCCGCGCAGGGATGGGTCGGCATGACGATTCCGGTCGAGTACGGGGGCCACGGCCGGACGTTCATGGAGCGGTTCGTCGTCACGGAGGAACTTCTTGCGGTCGGTGCTCCGGTGGCGGCGCACTGGGTGGCCGACCGCCAGGCGGCGCCGTCGTTGCTGAAATACGGCACGGAGGAACAGAAGCAGCGGTTTCTCCCCGGGATCGCAGCGGGTGAGATCTGCTGGGCCATCGGCATGTCCGAGCCCGACTCGGGTTCCGACCTCGCCGGTGTGAAGACGAAAGCGACGCAGGTCGACGGCGGCTGGAGGCTCAGCGGAACCAAACTGTGGACCTCGGGCGCCCACCACGCCGATGCGTTCTTCGCGCTGGCGCGCTCCGCCCCGCTCGACCCTGCCCACCGCCACGACGGCCTGAGCCAGTTCATCGTCCTGCTCGACTCCCCCGGCGTGACGATCCGGCCGATCATGTCGATGTCCGGCGACCACCACTTCAACGAGGTGCTCCTCGACGACGTCTTCGTCCCCGACGATCTCGTGCTCGGGACGGTCGGCGCAGGCTGGGAACAGGTGACGAGCGAACTCGGGTACGAACGGAGCGGGCCGGAACGGTTCCTGTCCACCTTCGGTGTGCTGGACGGTCTCGTACGGTCCGTTGCCGACTGTGTTCTCGAGCCCGACACCAGGATCGGTGCCACGATCGCGCGCATGGTGGGCCTGCACCACATGTCCACCGCGGTGTCGGAATCACTCGAGCGTGGTGAGAATGCGGAACTCGCGGCGTCGGTGGTCAAGGTGCTGGGTACCAAGACGGAGGGAGATCTCGCCGACCTCGCCGACGAGATCGCGGGCTACACCGCATCCGACGACCAGCTCCGCCGGCTCGTCCGGGCCGGCGTCATGCAACGGCCGGGCTTCACGCTGCGCGGCGGAACCAGCGAGATCCTGCGCGGGGTCATCGCACGAGGATTGGGAATGCGATGACGGAGTCCCCCGAATTGCGCGATTTCGCGCAGATGCTCTCCGAGGTGTTCACCGCCGGGGACGACCACCGCATCGGAGAGGTCGTCGAATTCGACCGCCCGCTGTGGCAGACCCTCGGCGAACTCGGTCTCGACCGATTGACCGGGAGCGAAACCGACGGTGGCAGCGGCGCGGGCTGGGCCGAGGCGGCGCTGCTTCTCGGTGCCGCGGGTGCTTCCGCGGCCGCGGTACCGGTGGGAGAGAACGACTTGCTCGCAGGGTGGTTGCTCGAACAGGCCGGTCTCGGTGTCGGTCCGGCGGTCCGCACGGCAGCCGTACTCGACGAGAACGGGAGCGCCCGGCACGTGCCGTGGGCACGGTTCGCCGACACGGTCGTCGTACTGTGGCCGGACGCCGACGCGTCCTGGCGGGTCGCGGAGGTTGCCCGCGCTGACCTCGAACTGACCGAATCGGTGAACCTGGCGAGCGAACCACGCGACCACATCCAGGTGGAGACCTCCGAGTTGTCCGGTATCGAGGTACCCCGGACACTCGTCGAGGAGTTCCGGTATCGAGGCGCACTCATCCGGGTCCTCGCGTCGGTCGGTGCGATGGACAGAATCCTCGAACTCGTCGTCGAGCACACCAGCGCGCGCGTGCAATTCGGCCGCGCCATCGGAAAGTTCCAGGCGGTCCAGGCGCTGGTCGCCGACCTCGCCGCGGAATCAGCGCTCGCCCGTGCCGCTACCGATGCCGCTGTCGACGCTGTGGTCGACCACGGATTCGACAGCGCCCGGACCCGGTTCGCCATTGCTGCCGCGGCGTCGTGCAGCGGACACGCGGCAGCGGTGATCGTGCGGAACGCGCATCAGGCTCTGGGCGCGATCGGCTTCACGATGGAGCACGAACTGCACCGCCACGCAAACCGAATCCTCTCCTGGCGCAGTGAGTTCGGAACGGTGGCGTCCTGGGACGCGGAGATCCTGTGCACTGCGGTCGGCTCGGACGAACTCTGGCCGCTCGTCACCGACGGTCCCACCGGCTGACGCGTGGCCCCACGAAAGGACGTCCCCGTGACGAAGAATCGACCGGACCCGTCACACGCGGGGGCAGCGGCCGAACTGCCGCTCGAAGGGCTGACGGTGGTGAGCCTCGAGCAGGCCGTCGCGGCACCTCTCGCTACCCGGCACCTGGCGGATCTGGGCGCCCGGGTGGTGAAGGTCGAACGGGTGGGCGACGGCGATTTCGCGCGCGACTACGACAGTGCGGTGCTAGGCCTCGCCGCGCATTTCGTCTGGCTCAACCGCGGCAAGGAGTCGTTCGCGGTGGATCTGAAGTCCCCGGCCGGTATCGACGCCGTCACGTCACTGATCGCCGGTGCGGACGTGTTCCTCCAGAATCTCGCGCCCGGCGCCGCCGAACGTCTCGGACTCGGCGCCGACATGCTCCGGGCCGGCCACCCGGAACTGGTCGTGGTGAACATGTCCGGGTACGGCGCCGAGGGGCCGATGCGCGACCGTAAGGCCTATGACCTGCTGGTCCAATCGGAGACCGGCCTGTGCTCGATCACGGGGACGCCCGAGACGGCTGTGAAGACGGGAATCCCGACGTCGGACATCGCGGCCGGAATGTACGCGTTGACCGCGATCCAGGCGGCTCTGCTGCGCAGGCATCGCACGGGGGTCGGCGCGACGATCGACGTGTCGATGTTCGATGCGACGGCGGAGTGGCTGGGCTACCCGATGTACCTGCAGATGTACCAGGACCGGCAGGTTCCCCGCATGGGCCTGGCGCACACGTCGATTGCCCCTTACGACAAGTACCCCACGTCGGACGGCGAGATCCTCATCGGTGTGCAGAACGACCGCGGGTGGCGGACGTTGGTGACCGAGGTGCTGGGAATGCCCGAACTGGCACACGATCCGAGGTATTCCACGAACGTCGAACGTGTACGCCGCCGCCACGAGGTCGACAAACTGGTCGGTGACGCGACGAGCTGTTTCGCGAGCGCCGACCTGGACGAGAAGCTCGCGGCGGCCGGCATTCCCGCGGCTCAGCTGCGGGACCTGCGCGGACTCATCGAACACCCGCAGGTCACCGCCCGGGATCGATGGCGTGAGGTGGAAACCGAAGCGGGCGTGGTGCGAGGGCTCCTGCCGCCGATGAACTTCCGGGATGTCGAGCTGCCGATGCGCCCGGTCCCCGCACTCGGCCAGCACACCGACACGGTTCTCGCCGGACTCGGGCTGACGGACGAACAGATCAGGGGGCTGCGCGACGCGGGGATCGTCGGCTGACGGTGCCTGAGCC
>NZ_JAXION010000103.1:0-15641 GCF_049311045.1 Rhodococcus sp. 7Tela_A2
GTACGTCGGCGTGGGGGCCTGCGACCACGCCTGCGGGGGCGGTGCGGGTCGTCGTCCGTCGCGGCGAATCACCTGTGTGCCCTCGGGAGGCGGCGTCGCACGGGGCGGAGGCACGGGACGGCGGATCGGCGCGGGCCGCTGCGGGGGAGGTCCCTGCGGTGGCCGCGGCCTGTTCCGAGGGTCGCGAGGATCGCCGTTCACTCGCACAACTGTACGGTCACGGCAGCCAGGACACGTGTCCTCGGAGTGCCTGATATCCCACGAATGCCACGGTGTCGATCAAGGCATGGGCGATCACCAGGGGCCACAACCTGCCCGTGCGCTGCCAATACCGGCCGAAGACGAGACCCATCACGACGTTGCCGAACCCGCCACCGAGGCCCTGGTACAGGTGATAACTGCCACGCAGCACCGCGGACGCGAACAGTGAAGAGTTCTCCGACCAGCCCAGTTGCCGCAGGCGGGTGAGGATGTACGCGACGACGAGGATCTCCTCGGCACCGGAGTTCGCCACTGCCCACAGCACCTCGGTGGGCACGCGCCACCAGTAGTCCGCCAGCACACTGGGCGCGACCGTGAGGTTCAGTCCCGCCGCGCGCGCGCCGAGGTAGAGCAGCAGGCCGGGGAAACCGATCAGGGCGGCGAGCCCGACACCGGGCAGTACATCCCGGCGGAGATACGGACGGGCCAGACCCACGGCTTTCGGGCCGAAGCCGCTGCGCCAGAGCAGGTACAGGCCCAGCGCTCCCCAGGCCGACAGCCGGAGGATGCCCAGGAGCTGACGGGCGAGATCGATGAACTGCTGTGACGACTGCGGGCTGTTCAGCGCAACGGTCCGGTCCGACAACGGCTCCGGTGCGAGCGCCGCCTCGAGCAGCGACAGGATCGACGAGAGACCGCTGAGCCCGAACGTGACGAGCAGAACGATCGCGATCTCGATCCACAGCGCGCGGCGTGCGGGGGCATCGAGAGGCGTGGCGGGGTTCTGCGCCGGCGGGCTCAGCCAGGAACGAAGCGTCGTCACCGGTGTCATTGTGCCGGACCGCGGCGGTGTCACTGTGCCGGACCGCGGCGGTGTCACTGTGCCGGACCGCGGCGGTCTCGTTCGGCCTAGCTCACGCCGCGACCTCGACGCCGAGCGCCTCGAGCAGAATCCGCCGATACTCCGCCGTCTGCAGGGGGTGCGCCGCTCGCGGGTGTGGCAGATCGATCGTCAGTTCCACCGCCGGCGAACCGTGATCGAGCACCAGCACGCGGTCGGCAAGCGCGATCGCTTCGTCGACGTCGTGGGTGACCAGCAGCACCGCCGGCCGGTGGACCGCGCACAACTCCTGGAGCAGCGCGTGCATCTTGATCTTCGTCAGCGCGTCGAGTGCACCGAAGGGTTCGTCGGCGAGGAGCAACTCGGGTTCGCGGACGAGCGACCGCGCAAGCGAGACCCGCTGTTGTTCACCGCCGGACAATTCGTTGGGCCACGCCGACTCCCGGCCGGCGAGGCCGACTTCGGCGAGCGCTGTCCGGCCTCGTTCGGTCGCGTCCGGGCCGGTGAGTCCGAGGGTGACGTTGGCGAGCACGCGGGCCCACGGCAGCAGCCGGGAATCCTGGAACACGACCGCGCGCTTGCGCGGCACGTCGATCTCGCCCGACCCGGGCACCCCGTGGTCGAGTTCGGCGAGGGCGCGCAGCAGGGTGCTCTTGCCGGAGCCGCTCCGGCCGAGCAGCGCGACGAACTCGCCTTCGCGAATCTCGAGGTCGACGTTGCGCAGGACTGCGCGTCCGTCGAACCCCCGGCTCAGGCCCGAGGTGCGGACCGTCAGCTTCCGATCGTCCTGCGCCATGCCAGCGCCTTCCTTTCTGCCGAGCGGACCAGCAGATCGCTGCCGAAGCCGAGGATCGCGTAGACCACGAGGCCGACGATGATGATGTCGGTGAGCCCGTAGGTGCGGGCCTGGAACATGAGGAACCCGATACCGCTCGTCGCGTTGACCTGCTCCACGACGACGAGGGCGAGCCAGGCCACCGTCACCGCCATGCGGAGACCGGTGAAGAACCCCGGGAGCGCGCCGGGCAGGGCCACACGCCGGACGAACTGCGCGCGCGACAGGTCCAGTGTCTCGGCGAGTTCGACGTAGCGGGAGTCGATGCCGCGCAGTGCCGAATAGGTGTTGATGTAGACGGGCACGAACACCGACAGGGCGATGAGCAGGATCTTCATCTCCTCGCCGATGCCGAACCACAGGATCGCGAGCGGCATCAGTGCGAGCGTCGGAATCGACCGCTTGATCTGCACCGGGCCGTCGAGGAGCGCTTCACCGATCCGGGACAGGCCCGAGATCAGAGCGAGCAGCAACCCGAAGAAGACACCGAGAACGCCGCCGATCACCGCACGCTGCACGGAGGTGAGCAGGTTGCTCTGCAGGCGTCCGTCGGCGATCAGATCCCAGGCGGTGGTCACCACCGTCCACGGTGCCGACAGTGTCTTCGGGTCGAGTTGCCCGGTCGCCGACGCCACGATCCAGACGGCCAGCAGGATCGTCGGTCCGATGGCGAGGCCGAACTTGATCGGCCGTCCGGGTGCGAGGCGGCTACGGCCGCGCCGAGGAGGCAGGCCCGGCTCGTTGTCCGGGTCCGGTTTCTGGTCGGTGGCGCCGTCCCCGGCGAGGCCGCTCCCGAATCGCCGGAGGTCGACAGTGGGCACGCTCATGTGGCTTGTCCTTTCGTCGGGGGAGAGTCAGGCCGTCCCGGAACTCGCGAAAGTGCGTGCGTACTGGCTTTCCGGCCGGGTCAGGCCGTAGTGGTCGCGCAAGGTGGTACCGGTGTACTCGGTGCGGAACAGTCCGCGCTCCTGGAGGATCGGGACGACGGTGCTGGTGAACGCCTCGAGTCCCTGGGGGTACTGGGGCGGCATGATGTTGAACCCGTCGGCCGCACCGCGGGTGAACCACTCTTCGATGATGTCCGCGATCTGCACCGGGGTTCCGGCGACGACGTTGTGCCCGCGCGCTCCGGCAAGCTTGTGGAGCAGTTGACGCAGCGTCGGCTGTTCACGCTCGACGATCTTGGCGAAGACGAGACGCCGGCTGTTGTCGTTGTCGGTGATGTCGCCGGCTCCCGCGAAGAGTTCGGCCGGCACGACGGCGTCGAGGTCCAGTCCGGAGACGTCGATCCGCCCCATCTTCTGTAGTTGCCCGAGTCCGTACTCGACGATGGTGAGTTCGTTGAATTCGCGGTGCAGTTCTTGTGCTTCGGCCTCGGTCGCGCCGAGGAACGGGCTCAGGCCGGGGAGGATCTTGACGTGGTCGGGATTGCGTCCGGCGTCCGCCGCGCGGAGCTTGATGTCTCGGTAGAACGCCTGCGCATCCGAGATCCGCTGGTGTGCGGTGAAAATCGCCTCGGCATAGTGCGCGGCGAAATCGCGTCCGTCGTTCGACGATCCGGCCTGGACCAGGACCGGCCGGCCCTGCGGGGATCGGGCCGAGTTGAACGGGCCGCGAACGCTGACGTACTCACCTTCCACGTCGACGCGGTGGATCTTGTCCGGGTCGGCGTACACCCCCGCGGCCTTGTCGGCGACCACGGCGTCGTCCTCCCACGAATCCCACAGTTTCACTGTGGCGTCGACGAATTCGCGTGCACGTGCGTATCGCTGACGCACGTCGGGATGGTCGGTGAGGCCGAAATTCGCCGCTGCCGCATCGGACGCGGTGGTGACGATGTTCCATCCTGCGCGGCCACCGGAGATGTGGTCGAGCGACGAGAACAGCCGGGCGAGATTGTAGGGCTCGTAATAGGTGGTCGACGCGGTGGCGATCAGGCCGAGATGCGTGGTGACCGTGGCCATCGCGACGAGCGTGGTGATCGGTTCGAGGCCGTAGTCGGGCCGGTACCGCACTTCGGTGCGCAGCGCCGGCCCGTCGGCGAAGAACACCGCATCGAGTTTGGCGGCTTCGGCTGCACGTGCCAATTCCTGGAAGTAGTGCACGTCGTAGATGCGCTCGGGTGCGCTGCCGGGGTGACGCCACGACGCTTCGTGGTGTCCGGTCGGGTAGATGAAGGCGTTGAGGCTGAGCTGGCGGTGCGTCATGAGAAAGGTCCCCTCGGAGATCAGTTGCGAACGTGTCCGGCGCCGGCGTCGGCTACCGCGGCCTGGACTACTTCGTCGAAGCGCAGGTCGAATGCTTCGGCTGCCTCGACGGGTCGTGGCAGTTCGCCGGCCGCGTCGATCACGTCGACGGTGTGCTGCTGGGTGGCGACGAGGTTCTCGTCGAGTCTCGGGAAGGTCGTCGGACCGTTGGCGTCGAGAATGCGGCGCCCGTCCTCGACGGTCAGGCCCTGGCTCTTGACGAAGTACTCGTCGATCCACGCGTCGCGGTTGTCGTTCGCCCAGTCCACGGACGCGATGTACGCACCGACGTAGGCGCGGATCGCGGCCGCTGTCGCGGGATCGGACAGTGCCTTCGCGCTCGAGTACAGGTAGGAGATCCCGTCACTGAGATCGGCGATCTCGTCGCGGGGGAGGGCGGTGGCGCCCGGGGTCTGCATGTACCGGGAGAACACCGGTTCGCTCATCGGTGCGGCGTCGATCTGGTCGGATCGCAGCGCGTCCGGGAAGTCGGCGAGTGCCATCGGCGTGAGTGTCACGTCGTCGACGTCGAGACCGGCCTTGTCGAGCGCGCGGAGGACGAACGCCTGCTGGGAGGTGCCCTCGGCGTAGCCGATGCGTTTGCCCGACAGTGCGGCGAGCGAGTCGATGTCGGCGCCCGGCGCGACGCCGAAGTTGAGGCTGTTGTCGGTCTGGACAGCGGTGATCACCCGCACGTCGTCGCCCGCGACGAGCGATTGCACGGCCATGATCTCGCCTGCCCACGCCACGTCGACGGCGTCGGCGCGAAATGCCTCGAGGATCGACGGTGCGCCCTGGAACGTGGCGAACTCGTATTCGAACGGCAGCGAGTCGAGGTTGCCGGACGCTGCCAGCGCGACCTGCTGTCGTTCGCCCTGGTCGGCGATGACGATCTTCGTCCCGGCGGGGATGTCGGTCGGAAGCGGACTGTCGGGCGAGAGACCGCCGCCCGCCGGCCCCGAACCACACGCGACGACCGCGGTCAGGACGAATGCGGCTGCGGTGGTGAATCCGGCGTGACGTAGGCGGAACATGTACTTCCCTCGGGCTCGAACGATCGACGGTGAGGCCGCCCGGACGGTGCCGGAGGCTGATGATCATCATCGAAGTTCGAGCGCGGGGGTCACCACAGTTAGCGTCAGCGTGATCCGAAGTCCTCCCGGCGCAGGCGAGGGTGCAGGCCGTTCCGGAACGGGCATCCGACCAGCAGGCGCAACGCCCGGCTCAGCCCGGAGGGGTCATCGACCGGTTCGTCGAACGGGATGCGGACGTCGTGGTCGCCGCGGCCCGATTCGATCCGCAGCCGCACGCCGTACCGGTCGATGCCGAGCGGACGGATTCGTCCCCCTCTCTGGGCTTCCGGAATCCGGCGGGCGATGCGCATCACCAGGTCCGCGTGCTGTTCTTCGAGGTGCTCGAGCCACGCGGTCTCGAGTGCGGCGAACGGGTCGGGCGCGGCGTCGAGCACATCCACGACGTTCACGGCCTCCGCGCCGGTCGTATCCGCCGCGACGACGGAATCGAGGCTCAGCCGCAGCAGTTCGGACCCGTGGCCCACGTCGAGAAGTTCCGGATGAGGCAGGGTTTCCGCGATTTCCGCGGCGAGCAGGCGAGGGTCCCGGACCGGGTGCAGGGTGCCGCTGAACCAGATGAGCGAGCGCACCGGGTTGCGGAGGGCCAGCGGTGAGTGGTCGGCGAGTTCGAGGACCGCGGATAGTCCCGCGCTGCCCGCATGCCGGGTGAGTGCGGCGGCGGGGCTGTGCGCGGGCACGACGATGGCGAGGTCGTCGTCGGTATGGAGGTGGTGGATCGTGGTGGGGACGGGATCGCAGCCGTCGACAGCGAGGCGGGAGGTGTCGGCGCGGATGAGGGCGGTGCGCACGCGTTCGGCCGTGGTGGGTGCGGGGACGGCGGTGGACGTGGTGGTGTGCATGACAACCCCTCCTGGCTATGTAGGTGAGGCAAACCTAAGTCATCGTCCTCGGGGAGGCAAGAGGTCCCGGGTCTAATCTGGGATGCGTGCCGATCCCCCTTCCCCTCGGAATGCCGCCGTCCCGCGAGGAGCCGCGCGGGTTGCTGGACGGGCTGCTGACCGGACGGTACGACTCGCCGGACGATGACCGCGAGGTCACCGGACCGCTGTTCGCGCCTCCGATCGTCCCGGCCCGCGCGATCACCGTCCCTCCGGGCCGCGACCTCGTCGTCGAACTCGATACGTCGGGTCCGCCCCCCGCGCCGGCGGGCTGGCGACCGGTGCGTTACCAGATCGGGTGCACTCCCGACGTCCTCGACGATGTCCTCGCAGTCACGGCACCCGCACCGCTGGCCGTATACGTGGACGGACCCGACGACACGCTCGCCGACACCGCACGCGCACTCACCGAAGCCGGACATGTACCGGGTCTTCCCGCAGGTCACGGCCTCGGCGCGGTCTCCGACTTCCTCGCGGTCCTCGCCCACGCCGACACGGGCTACGTCGCCCGCGCGACCAGCACGCAGGACGTGGTGGCGCTGCTGTCCGGGACCGCGGCGGCCCTGAGCGGTTTCGACATCCGGGAGGCCCTCGCGTCACCCGACGTGTCCTGGTTGCGACGGCTGATCCCCGAAGCGGCGTCCGCACTGCGGGAGATTCTTCTGGCCGTCGAAGTCGACGACCCCGGCCGGGTCGCGCGCGAACTCGGCGAACTGGGGCTGTCGGCCGGCTGAACGGCACCGGCCCGACACCGCAATCCGCAGACTCGGGGTGCGTAACCTCGTAGGCGTGCCACGTATCGCCTATTTCGGCCCGTCGGGAACCTTCACCGAGATGGCCCTCGCCCGTTTCGAGGAACTCGGTGCCTTCGATGCGCCGGTCGAGCGGGTCTCCGCCGCCAGCCCTCCCGCGGCCTTGCAGATGCTGCGTGACGGCGAGGTCGACGGAGCGGTCGTGCCGATCGAGAGTTCGGTCGAAGGCTCGGTGCCGCCGACGATGGACGGACTCGCCCTCGGCTCTCGGCTGCAGATCGTCGCCGAAACCGAACTCGACATCGCCTTCACGGTGGTCGCGCGGCCCGGAGTCGCTCGCGAGGATGTCGCGACCATCGGTGCGTATCCCGTCGCAGCGGCCCAGGTGCGGGAGTGGATCGCCGACAATCTGCCGGGCGCCGCGATCGTCGCCGCGGCCTCGAACGCGGGGGCGGCAGAGGATGTCGCATCCGGGAAGGTCGACGCGGGGGTTGCCACGGCGCTGGCCGGTGAACGGCTCGGTCTGGCGGTGCTGGCCGACGGCGTCGCGGACTTCGCGGGTGCCCGCACCCGGTTCGTGCTCGTCTCGCGGCCCGGGCCGGTACCGAAGCGCACCGGCTGCGATCGCACGTCGGTGGTCCTGCAACTGCCGAATGTTCCGGGTTCGCTGGTGCGGGCCATGACGGAACTGGCGACCCGCGGAATCGATCTCACCCGCATCGAATCACGCCCCACCCGTATGGATTACGGGACCTACTTCTTCCATCTGGACTGGGTGGGCCATATCGACGACGCGCTCGTCGCGGAGGCACTCAAGGCCCTGCACCGTTTCGCGCAGGTACGGTTCCTCGGTTCGTGGCCGGCAGTGTCCGAGCACGGGGTGCCTCCCGTCTCCGACGACGACGATGCGCAGTGGCTCGAGCGACTGCGCCGCGGAGAGGAACAGCGGTGAGCGGAAAGTTGATATTGGCCCGGCACGGCCAGACGGTCGCGAACGTCGCACGGCGTCTCGACACCAAATTGCCCGGTGCGGAACTGACCGAACTGGGAATCGAGCAGGCACGGAGCCTCGGCCGCAATCTCGTCGAGCGCGGCCCGTCGCTTCTCGTGGCGTCGCGGGCGATCCGGGCGCGGCAGACCGCGGAGCAGGTCTCTCCGGCCGTCGGGCTCGACACCTCGGTCCTCGACGGCCTGCACGAGGTGCAGGTCGGTGATCTCGAGGATCGCAGCGACGAGGAGTCGCACACCCTGTTCATGAAGGTCTACGAGGAGTGGCACAGCGGCGACCTGCGCACGCGGGTGCCGGGCGGCGAATCGGCGATCGACGTTCTCGACCGGTTCGTGCCGGTGATCGACGCATTGCGCGCCGACCATCTCGATGAAGGGTCGGGGGACGTCGTCGTCGTCAGCCACGGCGCAGCCATCCGTCTCGTCGCGGCGTACCTCGGCAAAGTGCCGGGCGGGTTCGCCACGAGCAATCATCTGGCCAACACCGAGACCGTCGAACTCGTGCCGGTGCGGGGCGGGGGCTGGGAGTGTGTGCGGTGGGGCACGTTCACCGGCCCGTTCCGCGACACCCACCGCGCCGGCGCCGACGACCCGATGGGCTGAGAACGCGCAGTTCACGCGGACTCTCGCAATCGATATCGCTCTCGCCCACTGCTCGTATGCAGGCGCGCATCCCGTCCCTCCGGCGGAGCGACGTGCCGCGGTGTCGATCGTTCGCGGACGAAACCGCCGGGTATCGTCGAGCCGTCCGGATGAAGTAACGATCGGTAGGTTGGGTGCGGTACATGGATGGTTCCACCGACGACGCCGTCGACCCGCTCGAGGGTCGGGTCGTGCCGGATGGGGAGAACGCGCACTCCGATTGGCGGACGTTGCAGCCGCTCGACCTCAGCCCGATCCTGTCCGCAGCGCTCGACGCCTTCTACGAGACCGGGTTCCACGGGACGTCGGTGCGTGAGATCGCGCGGCGGGTCGGCGTGACCGTGCCCGCGCTGTACTACCACCACGAGAACAAAGAGGGCCTGCTCATCGCCCTGCTCGAGCTGTCGACCAGCGATGTGCTCTCCCGAGCGCACGCCGCCGACGCGGAGGGTGCCGGCGATCCGGTGCGCAGACTGGCGAACGTGATCGAGGCGATCGTGCTGCGGATGACGATGCGGTCCGCGCTCGCCGCGCTCGAAGGTGAGGCTCGCTATCTCAGTCCCGAGAATCGTCAGCGGTACCGCGCGGTGCGCAAGGGCATCGAAGACCTGGTGCGCGAGATCGTCGAGGAGGGTGCTGCGACGGGCGACTTCGACGTCGACGACCCGGCCGAGACCACCCGGGCGCTGCTCGGGATGTGCCAATCGATCCCGCGCTGGTACCACGCGGAGGGCACTCTGAGCCCCGAGGCGGTCGCGAAGAAGTATGTGGCGATCGCCCTCAAGACGGTCGGCGCCCGCCGCGATCCGCTCTGACGGTCAGGCGCGACGCCGGAAGTCCGCGGTGCGCTTGTCCTGGAAGGCGGACACTCCTTCGGCGAAGTCCGGGCCGGCGAGCAGATCGAGTTGACCTGCGCGCTCACGGCCGAACGCGTTGCCGAGTTCGGTGAGCGTCGCGTCGTTGATCGCCCGTTTGGTGGACGCGAGGGCCACAGACGGGCCGTCTGCGAGCCGGACTATCAATTCCTCGACTGCCGTGTCGAATTCGTCGTCGGGGTAGACATCGGCGATGAGGCCGGACGCGAGTGCTTCCGGCGCCGGGAGTCGCTCGGCGAGCATCGCCATCCGCAGCGCCCGGGCACGACCGATCGACGCTGCGACGAGCGCCGTCGCACCACCG
Source organism: Rhodococcus sp. 7Tela_A2 (assembly GCF_049311045.1). Classification (NCBI taxonomy): domain Bacteria; kingdom Bacillati; phylum Actinomycetota; class Actinomycetes; order Mycobacteriales; family Nocardiaceae; genus Rhodococcus; species Rhodococcus sp. 7Tela_A2. The sequence goes on from NZ_JAXION010000103.1 coordinate 9,677, forward strand.
TCGGGCATCAGGCCGATCTTGGCGAACGCGAGCAGGAAGTAGGTCGATTCCTTCGCGACCGTAAGGTCGCACGCAAGTGCGAGTGACACACCGACGCCGGCGGCGACGCCGTTGACCGCCCCGACAACCGGTCGCGGAAAATCCCGGATCGTCGCGACGACCCGGTTCGCGGCGTCGATGGTGTCGGGCGTGGGAGGAGCGGTCAGGTCACGGCCGGAGATGTCGGCGCCCGAACAGAACGCCCGTCCGCTTCCGGTCAGGATCGCGGCGCGGACGGTGGGGTCGCCGCCGTGCCTGTCGAAAGCCTCCGCGACGGCGACCAGGGTGTCGGTCTCGACCGCGTTCATCCGGGCGGGACGGTCGATCGTGACGCGCAGGATGCCGTTGCCGACGCTCGAGGTGACTCCGGGCGGGTCGGTGCTCATGCGGTTCTCCTCGGTGTGGTGGCCGACTGCCTGCGGTGACGGCGCGCAGCGGCGAAGCCTCTTCTCTCCCTATCAGACCTGCGTGTCGTCCGCTGGGTACCGAGTTCGTTGACCGCGTGCTTACCCCGTGGTAAGTCTTTAGCGATCGATAGGTACACGGTTGGGAGTGGGGCGCTCCACACTCCACGCACTCCGGCCGGCCCTGCTCGAACCCCTCGGAAGGAACGTCATGGCACAGGCCGTCATCGTCGACGTGGTCCGCACTGCCGTCGGCAAAGGCAAGCCCGGTGGTGCGCTGTCGGGTACGCATCCCGTCGAACTTCTGGCCCACGTCCTGCGTTCGCTCGTCGAGCGCAACAACCTCGACCCCGTCCTCGTCGACGACGTCATCGGCGGTTGCGTGCAGCAGGTAGGCGAGCAGGCGCTCAACATCTCGCGCTCGGCACTGCTGTCGGCGGGTTTCCCGGACTCGGTTCCGGCCACCACCATCGACCGTCAGTGCGGATCGAGCCAGCAGGCTGCGCATTTCGCGGCGCAGGGCGTCATCGCGGGTGCGTACGACATCGTCATCGCGTGCGGTGTCGAGTCGATGAGCCGCCTCCCGATGGGCACGTCTTCGATCGGGCAGGACTCGTTCGGCCCCGGCGTCGCCGCCCGGTATCCGGAAGGTCTGGTCAACCAGGGGATCTCGGCGGAACTCATCGCCGCGAAGTGGAGTTTCGACCGCGACGCCGTCGACGCCTACTCCGCGCGTTCGCACCAGCGCGCCGCCGCCGCGATCGCGGCAGGAAACTTCGACCGGGAGATCGCCCCGATCACCGTCACGAACGCAGACGGCGAGCAGGTCGTGCACGGCGTCGACGAAACCGTGCGCGCGTCGACCACCGTCGAGGCACTTGCCGGGCTGCGTCCGTCCTTCCGCACCGACGAGTACGCCGCACGATTCCCCGAAGCGCAGTGGCTCATCACCCCCGGTAACTCGTCGCCGTTCACGGACGGTGCGTCGGCCGTTCTGATCATGAGCGAAGAAGCCGCGACCAAGCTGGGCCTGACTCCGCGCGCGCGATTCCACTCGTTCGCCGTCGCCGGAGACGACCCGCTCTTCATGCTCACGGCGCCCATCCCGGCTACCCACAAAGTGCTCGCCAAGTCGGGCCTGTCCATCGACGACATCGACTCCTACGAGGTGAACGAGGCGTTCGCGCCCGTCCCGATGATGTGGGCCGAGGAGTTCGGCGCGGACGAGGCCAAGCTCAATCCGTGGGGCGGTGCCATCGCACTGGGTCACGCACTCGGCTCGTCGGGTACGCGCCTGCTGAGCACGCTCGTCAGCACCCTCGAGGCGACCGGCGGCCGCTACGGCCTGCAGACCATGTGCGAGGGCGCGGGCATGGCCAACGCGACCGTGATCGAACGTCTCTGACCCACCGCCGTACCGAATCTCGCGTCCGAAATCCCCACAGTGAAAGGCTTTTCATGATCGTCAACGACAGCGTCGCCGTCGTCACCGGTGGTGCCTCCGGGCTCGGCCTCGCCACCGTCAAGGCTCTGCTCGCCGACGGCGCCCAGGTCGTCATCATCGACCTGCCGTCCTCCAACGGCGAGACCGTCGCCAAAGAACTCGGCGACCGGGTCCGCTTCGCGGCGGCAGACGTCACCGACGAGGCCGCGGTCACGGAGGCGCTCGACCTCGCCGAATCGCTCGGCCCCCTGCGCGTCGCGGTCAACTGCGCCGGGATCGGCAACGCCATGAAGACGGTGAGCAAGAAGGGTGCGTTCCCGCTCGACGCCTTCAAGAAAGTCGTGGACGTCAACCTCTTCGGCACGTTCAACGTGATCCGCCTCGCCGCCGAGCGCATCGCCAAGACGGAACCGGTCGACGGGGAGCGCGGCGTCATCATCAACACCGCCTCCGTCGCGGCATTCGACGGCCAGATCGGCCAGGCCGCCTACTCGGCATCGAAGGGCGGCGTCGTCGGCATGACCCTGCCGATCGCACGCGACCTCGCCTCGCTCCTCATCCGCGTCGTCACCATCGCACCCGGCCTGTTCAAGACCCCGTTGCTCGGCTCTCTGCCGGAGGAGGCGCAAGCGTCTCTCGGACAGCAGGTTCCGCATCCCGCGCGCCTCGGTGACCCCTCCGAGTACGGCGCTCTCGCAGCGCACATCGTGTCCAACCCGATGCTCAACGGTGAGGTCATCCGTCTCGACGGTGCCATCCGCATGGCGCCGCGCTGAACCTCGCGGAAGAACCCGCCGGGAGGATCTCGATGTTCGACCTGACAGGCACACGGGCGCTGGTGACGGGCGGGTCCGCCGGTCTCGGCCTCGGTATGGCGCGGGGTCTCGCACGTGCCGGCGCAGACATCGCGCTCTGGGGACGAGACACCGCCAAACTCGGACGCGCGGCCGACGAACTGAGCGGCTTCGGTGTCCGCGTGACGACGCGCTCGGTCGACGTGTCCGACGAGCACGCGGTGGTCGACGGTGTCGCATCCGTCGTCGGCGAATTCGGTGGTCTGGACACGGTGGTCGTCAATGCGGGCATCGGTGCGGCACTGCAGAAGTTCCACGAGTCGTCGACGGAGCAGTACCGGAAAGTGGGCACCAACGCCGACGGTGCGTACTTCACGTTGCGGGAGACGTCGAAGGTGCTGGTGGATCAAGGCACCGGCGGGTCGGTGATCGTGACGTCGAGCCTGGGAGCGTTGCAGGGTGCAGGACGCAACCAGGCGTACGGCGCGAGCAAGGCCGCGGTGCTCGCGCTCGCCAACGGGTGCGCCATCGAACTCGCGCGCTACGGCATGCGGGTCAACAGTGTGCTGCCGGGCTGGATCGCGACCGATATGACCGGGCCGCTGCAGGACTCGGACGTGTTCAACCGCAACGTCATCTCCCGCGTGCCCTTGGGTCGCTGGGGGCGGCCGGAGGATTTCGAGGGTATCGCCGTGTACCTCGCGAGCGACGCATCGGCGTTCCAGACCGGAAGCGCGACGGTGATCGACGGTGGCTACAGCATGTTCTGATCCGCAGCCCGGCCGAGTCGATCGAAGGACCGGCATACCGGCTCGGCCGGGCTACGGTGAGGCACATGGACGTCCGCCGCCGCGTCACCGAAGCCCGGGTGGCCCGCCTGGCCACCGCAGACGGGTCCGGCGAACCGCACCTGGTCCCGATCGTGTTCGCCCTCGACGGCGATGCGATTCACACCTGCGTCGACGACAAGCCGAAGTCCACCCGGCGGCTGCGTCGCCTCGCAGACATCGCGGCGAACCCCCGCGTGAGTGTGCTGGTCGACCATTACAGCGACGACTGGTCACAGCTGTGGTGGATTCGCATCGACGGCATCGCCACGGTCCACGCCGCGGACACCGATGCGGGCGCCACCGGCCTCGATGCCCTGGTGCGCAAATATCCGCAGTACCGGTCGACACGACCACCGGGACCGGTGATCACGATCGCTCGGCTGCGCTGGCGATCATGGTCGGCGTGAGTCCGAAGTCAGCGAGAGCATCGCTTCGGCGACCTCCTCGACCGCCGCTTCGGGGACCGCTGTGGCAGCGTCGTCGAGCACCAGCAACTGTGCTCCCGGAATCTCGCGCGCGATGGCCTCGCCGTTGCCGAGAGGAAAGAACGGGTCCCGCCGGCCGTGTACGACCAGCGTGGGGACATGGATCCGGGAAAGGCGCTCGCGCCAGCGGGGTGTGCAGTCGAGCGTGGAAAAGACCGTTCCGAGCTGGTTGGCCATCTGGATCGCGGGAGTTGTGCCTGGTGTCCGGTCCCAGATGCGCGCGGCGGTCGCGCGTGCGGTGACGGGGGCGTCGCCGAGGATCTCCGCGCCGGCAGCGGCGAACTCCGCCACCGCGTTTCGGTCGGTCCAGTCGGGCATCGGAAGCGCGAACAGTCGATTCATCGTCGCCTGGTCGTGGTCGGGGAGGTCGGGGTCGCACTTGCCGGGCGCGACCGCGCGGGTACCCACCAAGGTGAGTGCCCGGAACGCGCGGGGGTGCTCGAGCACAGCGAGCTGGGCGACCATCCCACCGACCCCGATTCCCGCAAGGTGCGCAGGCCTGCCGCCGAGCGCGTCGGCGAGGGCGGCCGCGTCGGCCGCGAGGTCACGCAGGGTGTAGTTGGGTGTCTCCGGGTCCGCCGTCGTCGACTGACCGCTGTCGCGCAGGTCGTACCGCACGACGCGACGTCCGCCCGCGGCGAGGTGCTCACACAGTCCATCGGGCCAGGAGAGCATCGTCGTCCCGCCGACGAGCAGGACGAGTGGCGCATCGGGGTCACCGAAGGACTCGACACCCAGATCGACCCCGTTGGCACCGACGGTGGTCATCTGCCGCTCAGCTTTCCGACGCGGCGACTGCCGCCACGGTTTTCGAACAGCCGGCAGCCTCGACAATCTCGACGTCGACGACCCTCATGACGTTGCTGCGTGTGTCCCATGGTCTCGGCTCCTTCTCGACAAGCTTCGTGCCCGTCCGCTTTCCGGAAGCAAAGCCCGCACAAGCAGGAAGTGGGCCGGGCGTTACTCGGACAGACCGGAGCAACGTCCCGATCTCATCGGCCGAGTCCCTCGGCGGCGCCCGTTCCGTCCTCGCCGCCCGATAGTTCCCACCGCGGTGCGTGTGCCGCGGGCGGCTTCGGTCTCGTGGTTCCTAGGATGGGCGGGTGTCCGATTCCCCCGAAAAACTCATCCGTGTCAGCGCGGTCGTGCTCCGCGACGCCGACGGGCAGGTGCTGACGGTACGCAAGCGCAACACGTCCCGGTTCATGCTTCCCGGTGGAAAGCCCGAACCCGGCGAGTCGGCAGCCGAGGCTGCGGTGCGGGAGTGCGCAGAAGAAGTCGGGGCGGTGCTCGACCTCGGTTCGCTGCGACGGATCGGGGTGTTTCTGGCGGATGCGGCCAACGAACCGGGCTGGAAAATCGAGGGGACGGTGTTCGAGCACCCGTTCGTCGGCATTACGGGCAGCGCGGCGGAGATCGAGGAGATGCGCTGGCTCGACCCGGCGCTCCACCCGTTGCCCGGCGATCTCGCGCCCCTGCTCGAGCATTTCGTCCTCCCGGCGATCGCGCGCTGACAGACTGTGCGCCCCGGAGGGAAGTGTCATTTCCGGAACGGTATTGCGCCGTTCTCGTGAATCGGGAAATGTGAGCGGCACCAGTACGGCACTGCACACGTTTGCACGGAAGGACTCTTCATGGCGCTCACCGCCCTGCTCGAACTCGAATTCAAGGCCGACGCGCTCGACGACGCCAAAGCGGTGATGAGCCGGGTGCTCGGCGAGACCCGCGAGTTCGACGGTTGCGACGGAATCGAGATTCTGGTGGACCGGACGAACGAGGCCCGCTGGGTCGTCGTGGAGAAGTGGCGTTCGGCCGAGCACGACGCCGCCTACCGCAAGTTCCGCGCGGGCGAGGGCGCCATCACCGATCTCGGTCCGCTCCTGGCCGGAGCGCCGAAGCTCACGCAGTACACGACTCTCTGAGTCGCACCCCACAGACGACGACAGCGTGGCATGCCTCGGCATCTGTC